>NZ_JAKUFF010000001.1:0-255539 GCF_022663305.1 Bacillus cereus group sp. BfR-BA-01408
GTGAACGACTGGCATAATATTGTAGCGGTAGCGGCTGGGTGGCGTCGTACCATTGGCCTTAAACTGGATGGAACGGTAATGGCAGTAGGGCGAAATAAAGAAGGAGAATGTAATGTAAGCAGCTGGCGAAATATTGTGGCTACGGCGGCGGGTGACTGGCATACAGTCGGTCTTAAAGTGGGCGGCACAGTGATGGGGGTGGGGAATAATCGATATGGACAATGCGATGTGAGCAGCTGGCGAGATATTGTAGCGGTAGCGGCTGGGTATCTTCATACTGTTGGCCTTAAAGTGGACGGCACAGTGATTGCAGTGGGGAATGATAAACATAACCAATGCGACGTAAGTGGCTGGCGAGGTATTGTAGCGATAGCAGCTGGTACGAATCATACAATCGGCCTGAAATCAGACGGTACCGTTGTGGCGGTGGGGTGGAATGAGTATGGTCAATGTAATATAAGTGATTGGCGCGATATTGTAGCGATAGCGGCTGGTTGTGCACATACAGTCGGCCTGAAATCAGACGGCACGGTGGTAGCAGTAGGTGAAAATACATACGGTCAATGTGACGTAAGTAGCTGGCGTAACATCCGGTTGCCTGGAAAATAGTCAATTTACAATAAATCATTAGTAATATTATTCTATTTAGGAGTAATTATGGAATAGGATATGTAGAAAATAATTAAACTTAAATCTGCTGAATAAGAATCCCTTTTGAAAAGGGATTCTTATTGTTTTTCGTAAAATGATTGTCTAAATGGAATTTTTGAACAAACTTTATTGCAAAGTTGACAGTAGAAGAGATAAATAAAGTAAAGGGGAGAAAAAGGAATGTTTAAAAGGTTTTTACTTTCTTTACTGGATGTTTTACTTATATGTATCGTTCTCTACATAACATATACAAATTCTTTTAGTTTTGGAAAGATGTTAGTAATTTCAATTGCAATTGGAATTATTGGTGGTTTTATTATAAGAATATGTAAGGATTTATTTACTTTTATCCAGTGGACAATTGAACAAAAGAAGTCTTGACTATGCTTAATTGTTACTAGGAGGGGATGGAATGAATCAGAAAAAGAGTAGGGTGAAAAACGAGATAGTACTTTGGACATTAACAGCGGTTGTTCTCATCATTGTATGGTACTTTTATCAAAAATAAAAACGCATCGCACTTTGAAAAAAAGCACGATGCGTTTTTATTATTTCTTTTGCCAATTTTCTTTTATAAAGTCTTCACGGCCAGATTCTTTTTGCTCAGTAGCATATTTCTCTGGGTTCTTTTTATAGAAATGCTGGTGGTATTCCTCAGCTTCATAAAAAGGTGCAGCTGGGCGAATTTCAGTTACGATTGGCTCTTTAAACATACCGCTTTCTGCAAGAGCTTGTTTTGATTTTTCAGCAAGCTCTTTTTGCGTTTCGGTATGATAAAAAATAGCGGTGCGATAAGATGGACCACGGTCAAAAAATTGTCCGCCATCATCAGTTGGATCGATTTGTGGCCAATATAAATCCAGTAATTTTTCATATGGGAAAATAGAAGGATCAAATGTAATTTGTACAACTTCTAAATGACCAGATGTACCCGCTTTTACTTGTTCATATGTTGGGTTTTCTACATGACCACCTGCATAGCCGGAAAGTACTTTATGAATGCCAGGAAGTTCATCAAATGGCTTTACCATGCACCAAAAGCAACCGCCTGCAAAGGTTGCGAGTTCGTATGTTTTTTCGGACATTGCTGTAATCCTCCTAAATATATATGTTTTATATAGTATTATACAATTTGTTTTATTGCGCAATAAAAAAGATTTGAAAATATATGTTTTTTATAAACAAGATCCTCCGCTCACATCAATTAATTGTCCAGTAACCCAGCGGCTGTCTGGAGAAGCAAGAAATGCGGCAGTATCGGCAATGTCTTCTACTTCACCTAAGCGATTGAAAGCGGAAATAGTAGTAGCGTACTGCTTCATCATTGGATCGCTCAAGAGTTCTGCATTCATATCCGTTTTAATAAACCCTGGAAGTATTGCATTCACCGTTATTCCTCGTGCTCCAAGCTGTTTTGCTAGTGTAAAAGTCATTGTATTAATAGCGCCTTTCGTCATACTATATGCAACAAAATCAGGTAAAGAAATGCGGGTCGCAGCGGATGAAATATTAATAATTCGGCTATTGTCACGTAAACGTGGAAGTGCTTGTTGAATGATAAAGAATGGTGCTTTTGCATTTACTGAAACCATTCTATCAAAAAATTGTTCAGTCGTTTCTTCAATAAAAGCACCAGGACCAATGCCAGCATTGTTTATTAAAATATCAAATTGTGTTTCACCAGTGCGCTTTTGTAATTCAGTATCTAAAGCGTTATAAAGGTTTTCTACACCGTGTAAGGATTCTAAATTTGCGCCGATAGAAAAAGCTTGACCACCCTCTGATCGAATTTCATGAACAGTTTCTTCAGCGTCATCTTTTCGATTACCGTAATGAACAGCAACCAATGCACCGTCATTTGCTAAACGTTTAGCGATCGCTCGTCCAATTCCTCGGCTTGCTCCTGTAACTAACGCTACTTTCCCTTTTAACATAGTCTCCTCATCTCCTCGTAAACTTTATAAGTTTTTCTTTATGTAGTAATGCAAACATACTTAAGTAATATATGAGTGTATGTAAGTAATGTATTCCAATTTTGATTTTTTTGAAAAAACATGTTGACAATGAAAAGAACAACGTCCTATAATACGTGTAACAAATAAAAGTTAATTAAGAATTTTCTAACTTTATATGTTATATATGCAAAGAAGAGGAAAGTAGATGGTTATGATCGTTTCAGAGAGCTGCTCCTAGGCTGTGAGAGTGGTAACAATCGAATCATTGAAGATCACCTCGGAGCATCGCTTGCGAAAGGGAAACTGAGTAGAGAGCGACGGCATCGTCTCCGGTAAAAGGACGGGGGTCTAATTGGACCTACAGAGCTTATATTTCGCGAGAAGTATAAGGAAGCTGAGTGGTAACGCGAAACTCTCGCCTCAGCAATCAAAGCTACTAAATTGTAGTAGTTGATTGCTGAGGCGAGAGTTTTTATTTTTAAAAATAAGAGAATGCGTAGAAGAGGAGAGTAAATGATAAAAATTGTTTCAGAGAGCTACCCAGATGCTGTGAGGGTGGCAACAATTTCATCATTGAAGATCACCTCGGAGCACTACTTTTGAAAACTAGTAAAAAGTAGCGGAGTTGTTTCCGATAGAAAAACAAAAGTCTAATTGGACTTGCAGAGCTTATATTTCGTGAGAAGTGTAAGGAAGCTGAGTGGTACCACGATTCCCTCGTCTCAGCAATGGATCGCTACAAGTATGTATGTAATCGATTGTTGAGACGAGTATATTTTTAAGGTTTATATACTGAATATTCTGTTAAAAAACACTCATCTCAGCAATCGATATAGAAATAGATTGCAAAAATAGAGAGAAAAAAAGAGGAGCGATGTGAGATGGGAAATCAGTACATTTATATGAATGGGGAATTTGTAGAAAAAGAAAAGGCAGTTGTTTCAGTATATGATCACGGTTTTTTATACGGAGACGGTGTATTTGAAGGGATTCGTAGTTACGGTGGAAATGTATTTTGTTTAAAAGAACATGTAAAACGATTATATGAATCGGCAAAATCTATTTTACTTACAATCCCGCTGACGGTTGACGAAATGGAAGAAGCGGTTTTACAGACACTTCAAAAAAATGAGTATGCAGATGCTTATATTCGGTTAATTGTTTCAAGAGGAAAAGGGGACTTAGGGCTCGATCCGAGAAGTTGTGTGAAACCGAGCGTTATTATCATTGCAGAACAATTAAAGTTATTCCCACAGGAATTTTACGATAATGGATTAAGCGTTGTATCTGTTGCATCAAGACGTAATACACCAGATGCATTAGACCCACGCATTAAGTCGATGAACTACTTAAATAACGTACTTGTAAAAATTGAAGCGGCACAAGCAGGAGTGCTAGAGGCTCTTATGTTAAATCAACAAGGATATGTTTGTGAAGGATCTGGAGATAATGTTTTCGTTGTGAAAGATGGAAAAGTATTAACCCCGCCATCCTATTTAGGAGCATTAGAAGGTATTACAAGAAATAGTGTTATTGAGCTATGTGAGCGACTTCATATTCCGTGTGAGGAAAGGCCATTTACTCGCCATGACGTATATGTAGCAGATGAAGTGTTTTTAACAGGAACGGCAGCGGAGTTAATTCCAGTTGTAAAAGTTGATTCCAGAGAAATTGGAGATGGGAAACCAGGAAGTGTAACGAAACAATTGACCGAAGAATTTAAAAAATTAACGAGAGAAAGAGGAGTACGTGTCCCCGGGCTGACGGAAAGCTTAGCATAAATAAAGAGAGGAGTTAATTGAAATGAAGCAGCAGTATACAGCGTATGAGAAGTTACAGTATGAAGAAATGACAGGCGCTGTGCACGTGATTCAATGTTTGAAGAAATTGGGTGTAACGACTGTTTTCGGTTATCCGGGTGGAGCGATTTTGCCAGTATACGATGCGTTATACGGAAGTGGTTTGAAGCACGTTTTAACTCGTCATGAACAAGCTGCCATTCATGCGGCAGAAGGATATGCGAGAGCTTCTGGAAAGGTCGGGGTAGTCTTTGCTACCTCTGGCCCAGGGGCGACGAATTTAGTTACGGGTTTAGCGGATGCTTATATGGATTCGATTCCTTTAGTTGTCATTACAGGGCAAGTTGCAAAGTCTTTAATTGGTAAAGATGGATTTCAAGAAGCGGATGTTGTTGGAATCACAGTACCTGTTACGAAGCATAATTACCAAATTCGTGATGTGAATCATTTATCACGCATCGTACAAGAAGCTTTTTACATCGCCGAAAGCGGGCGACCGGGGCCGGTATTAATTGATATTCCAAAAGATATTCAAAATGAAAATGTAACAAGTTTTTACAATGAAGTGATTGAGATTCCAGGGTACAAACTAGAGCCTATGCCAGACAGTATGAAACTGAAAGAGGTAGCTAAAGAAATTTCAAAAGCGAAACGCCCACTTCTTTATATTGGAGGAGGTGTCATTCATTCAGGTGGATCTGATGAACTTATCAAATTTGCGAGAGAAAATCGTATTCCAGTCGTGTCAACTTTAATGGGACTAGGTGCATATCCGCCGGGAGATTCATTATTTTTAGGAATGCTCGGTATGCATGGAACGTACGCTGCAAATATGGCAGTAACAGAATGTGACTTATTACTTGCTTTAGGTGTTCGCTTTGATGATCGTGTAACAGGAAAATTAGAACTCTTTTCTCCCTATTCAAAAAAGGTACATATTGATATAGATCCTTCGGAGTTTCATAAAAATGTAACTGTGGAATATCCAGTTGTTGGGGATGTGAAAAAAGCGTTACACATGTTGTTACATATGCCGATTTGTACACAGACGGATGAATGGCTTACGAAAACCGAGGAATGGAAAGCAGAATACCCTCTTTCCTATAATCAAAAAGAAAGTGATTTAAAACCGCAGCATGTTATTAGCTTAGTAAGTGAATTAACGAATGGTGAAGCGATTGTTACGACAGAAGTAGGACAGCATCAAATGTGGGCTGCGCATTTTTATAAAGCGAAAAATCCACGAACTTTTCTCACATCTGGCGGACTAGGAACGATGGGGTTTGGTTTCCCGGCGGCAATTGGTGCTCAGCTTGCGAAAGAAGAAGAACTCGTCATTTGTATTGCGGGTGATGCTTCTTTTCAAATGAATATTCAAGAACTACAAACAATTGCTGAAAATAACATCCCTGTAAAAGTATTTATTATAAACAATAAATTTTTAGGGATGGTAAGGCAATGGCAAGAAATGTTTTATGAAAATCGTTTATCAGAATCAAAAATTGGATCGCCAGATTTTGTGAAAGTGGCAGAAGCTTATGGAGTGAAGGGGTTAAGGGCTACAAATTCAATAGAGGCGAAACAAGTGATGTTAGAAGCAATTGCTCATGAAGGTCCTGTCGTAGTTGATTTTTGTGTAGAAGAAGGTGAAAACGTATTTCCGATGGTTCCGCCAAATAAAGGGAATAACGAAATGATTATGAAGAGGTGGGAAGAATGAGTCATACTTTTTCACTCGTTATTCATAACGAGCCAAGCGTCTTATTACGTATAAGTGGGATTTTTGCTCGGCGTGGCTATTATATTTCTTCTTTACATTTAAACGAAAGAGATACTAGTGGCGTTTCTGAAATGAAACTCACAGCAGTTTGTACTGAAAATGAAGCGACATTACTCGTTAGTCAGTTGAAAAAATTAATTGATGTACTGCAAGTAAATAAATTATAAGGAGTGTATCGAATATGAAAACGTATTATGAAAAAGATGCAAATGTAGAGTTATTAAAAGGGAAAACAGTTGCGGTAATTGGTTATGGATCTCAAGGTCATGCGCAGGCACAAAATTTACGTGATTCTGGTGTGGAAGTTGTAGTTGGTGTTCGACCAGGTAAGTCTTTTGAAGTAGCAAAAACAGATGGATTTGAAGTAATGTCTGTTTCAGAAGCAGTTCGAACCGCGCAAGTTGTACAAATGGTACTGCCAGATGAACAGCAAGCACATGTGTATAAAGCAGGGGTAGAAGAGAATCTCCGTGAAGGGCAAATGTTACTTTTCTCACATGGATTTAATATTCACTTCGGACAAATTAATCCGCCAAGTTACGTAGATGTAGCGATGGTCGCGCCAAAAAGTCCAGGACATCTCGTTCGCCGTGTATTTCAAGAAGGAAATGGTGTTCCGGCGTTAGTCGCAGTACATCAAGATGCAACGGGCACCGCATTACATGTAGCACTTGCGTATGCAAAAGGTGTAGGGTGTACACGTGCAGGTGTAATTGAAACGACATTCCAAGAAGAAACAGAGACGGATTTGTTTGGTGAGCA
Organism: Bacillus cereus group sp. BfR-BA-01408; assembly: GCF_022663305.1. NCBI lineage: Bacteria > Bacillati > Bacillota > Bacilli > Caryophanales > Bacillaceae > Bacillus > Bacillus cereus group sp. BfR-BA-01408. The sequence goes on from NZ_JAKUFF010000001.1 coordinate 6,948, forward strand.
AGCGGTACTTTGCGGAGGTGTAACTGCACTTGTGAAAGCTGGTTTTGAAACGTTAACAGAAGGCGGATATCGCCCTGAAATTGCATACTTCGAATGTTTACATGAATTAAAGTTAATTGTTGATTTAATGTACGAAGGTGGTTTAACGAACATGCGCCATTCTATTTCCGATACGGCAGAGTTCGGAGATTATGTAACAGGATCGAGAATTGTTACAGATGAAACGAAGAAAGAAATGAAACGAGTACTTACAGAAATTCAGCAAGGTGAATTCGCGAAGAAATGGATTTTAGAAAACCAAGCTGGGCGTCCAACGTATAATGCGATGAAAAAAGCAGAGCAAAATCATCAGTTAGAAAAAGTAGGGGCTGAGCTTCGTGAAATGATGAGCTGGATTGATGCACCGAAAGAATTAGTAAAGAAATAGAGTAATAGATTGCAAGTGAAAAATACGTAAGAGGGGATTTGACAAGATGAGAAGTGACATGATTAAAAAAGGTTTTGATAAAGCGCCGCATCGTAGTTTATTAAAAGCAACTGGTTTGAAAGATGAAGATTTTGATAAACCGTTTATAGCAATCTGTAATTCTTTTATTGAAATTATTCCAGGTCATAAGCACTTAAATGAGTTTGGGAAACTTGTTAAAGAAGCAGTGCGTGCAGCAGGTATGGTTCCATTTGAATTTAATACAATTGGAGTAGATGACGGTATTGCGATGGGGCATATCGGTATGCGTTATTCGCTTCCGAGTCGTGAAATTATTGCAGATTCAGTAGAAACGGTTGTAAATGCCCATTGGTTTGATGGTATGATTTGTATTCCAAACTGTGACAAAATCACACCTGGTATGATGATGGCGGCACTTCGTATTAACATTCCAACTGTTTTTGTCTCAGGTGGTCCGATGGCGGCCGGAAAAACATCTAAAGGAGAAGTTGTCGATTTAAGTTCTGTGTTCGAAGGAGTAGGAGCATATCAATCTGGGAAAATTTCAGAAGAAGAATTAAAGGATATTGAAGATCATGGCTGTCCATCTTGTGGTTCTTGTTCTGGTATGTTTACAGCGAATTCTATGAATTGTTTATGTGAAGTATTAGGTTTAGCTCTTCCTGGTAACGGTAGTATTTTAGCTATTGATCCAAGACGCGAAGAATTAATTAAACAAGCAGCAGAGAAATTAAAGATTTTAATTGAAAGAGATATTAAACCGAGAGACATCGTAACAGAAGAAGCAATTGATGATGCGTTCGCGCTTGATATGGCGATGGGCGGTTCAACAAATACAGTGTTACATACATTAGCACTCGCACATGAGGCAGGACTAGATTATGATATGAGCCGTATTGATGCCGTTTCAAGGCGTGTACCACATTTATGTAAAGTAAGCCCTGCTTCCAATTGGCATATGGAAGATATTGATCGTGCAGGCGGGATTAGTGCAATTTTGAAAGAGATGAGCCGAAAAGAAGGAGTACTTCATTTAGATCGTATTACTGCTACGGGGCAAACATTAAGAGAAAATATTGCTCATGCAGAGATTAAAGATAAGGAAGTTATTCATTCTCTTGAAAACCCTCATAGTGAAGAAGGGGGATTACGTATATTAAAAGGAAACCTCGCGAAAGATGGAGCAGTTATTAAAAGCGGAGCAACTGAAGTAAAACGATTTGAAGGACCATGCGTTATTTTTAATTCACAAGATGAGGCTCTTGCGGGTATTATGCTTGGGAAAGTGAAGAAAGGAGATGTAGTTGTTATTCGTTATGAAGGACCAAGAGGCGGTCCTGGTATGCCGGAAATGTTAGCACCAACGTCAGCAATTGCTGGCATGGGATTAGGTGCAGATGTTGCGCTATTAACGGATGGTCGTTTCTCTGGTGCTTCACGTGGTATTTCGGTAGGGCATATTTCACCAGAAGCAGCTGCGGGCGGGACGATTGCACTTCTTGAACAAGGGGATATCGTTTGTATCGATGTTGAGGAAAGGTTGTTAGAAGTAAGAGTGAGTGACGAAGAATTAGATAAGCGTAAAAAAGAATGGAAACGACCAGAACCGAAAGTGAAAACGGGCTGGCTTGGGCGTTATGCACAAATGGTAACATCGGCGAATACAGGTGCAGTCTTAAAAGTCCCGAATTTTGATTGAGCTAATTAAAAAGAGATAAGGATGATATGAAATGGTGCAAAAGGTAAAGGAGAGAGTGAAAATTGAAGATATCTTAATGGCTCATAATTGCTTGAAAGATATCGTTATTAAAACACCGTTACAACGTGATACAGTTTTATCTGAGAAATATGATTGTGACGTTTATGTAAAACGAGAAGATTTACAATTGATTCGCTCTTTCAAAATTCGTGGTGCGTACAATTTAATTCAAAGCTTACCGAAAGAACAATTACAAAACGGTGTTGTTTGCGCAAGCGCTGGTAATCACGCACAAGGGGTAGCTTATACGTGTAATTTATTGAAGATTCCGTCAAAAATCTTTATGCCAACAACGACGCCGAAACAAAAAGTATCGCAAGTACAATTTTTCGGTGGTGATTTCGCAGAGATTGTATTAGTTGGTGATACATTCGATAGCTCTTTTCAAGAAGCACAGCGTTATTGTGAAGAAAATAGAATGACGTTTGTTCATCCATTTGATGATCCGTATGTGGTTGCTGGTCAAGGAACAGTGGCAGTTGAAATTATGCATGATATGGAGAAACCAGTGGATTATATCTTTACAGCAATTGGCGGCGGTGGATTAGCATCAGGTGTTGGTACATATGTGAAAGGTGTTAGTCCTGCTACAAAGGTTATTGGGGTAGAGCCAATGGGAGCAGCATCTATGAAAGAGGCTTTTCTTCAAAACGATAATGTCGCATTGGAGAAAATAGATAGTTTTGTTGATGGAGCAGCAGTTAAAAAGGTAGGAAAGTTAACATTTGAAACGTGTAAAGATGTAATTGATGACATCGTTTTAGTACCAGAAGGAAAGGTTTGTACGACGATTTTAGAACTGTATAAGAAAAATGCGATTGTAGCAGAGCCTGCTGGTGCACTTTCTATTGCAGCACTTGATCTATACAAGGATGAAATTAAAGGTAAAACAGTTGTATGCACATTAAGTGGTGGAAATAACGATATTGATAGAATGCAGGAGATGAAAGAACGTTCTCTCATTTACGAAGGATTAAAACATTATTTCATCATTGAATTCCCGCAGCGTTCAGGTGCGCTAAGAGAATTTCTTGATAAAGGATTAGGACCAGAAGATGATATTACGCGCTTTGAGTATATTAAGAAACATAATAAGGAAAATGGTCCAGCGTTAGTCGGAGTAGAGTTAAAACATAAAGAAGATTACGCGCAGTTAATTACCCGTTTTAAAGAAAATAACATTCAATTTATGGAGCTTAATAAAAATCCTGTTTTGTTTGATTTACTTATTTAATAGAAGGAAAGAGTTAGCATCCAAATAAAAAAGATAGATACAAGCAATGGAAATGCTGCTTGTTCTATCTTTTTTATAGTTAAACTATATACTTTCCATATTCAAGAAGGATAAAGCTAGTTAACCAAAAGAGTATCGCAATGCGAATAATTACATACATAGTAAATTCAAAGGTAGTAAGTTTTCGCTCGCGTTTTATTTTTTTTAGAAGTCTAACAGAGAAAAATGAACATAAAAGTAGAACGGCTATAGATATTTTATAAATGTTTTCTAACAAACTTACATTTTCTAATAAATCTTTCAGCATGTTCATCACCTATTCTGTAAAGTATGTTACAGAGAAATAGATCTTGCGTTGTCTAGTTTCGTTTGTTTTTTATGTTCCCTGTATCATCAATGTCTACATCAGTTGAAATTGTTTGTAAGTATTGTAGAGCTTTTCTCTTTTCTTCCTCATTTACAGGGGAAACTTGATTGTTACGGATGATATAAGGATTGAATGACATTTGGACATCCTTTCCTTTAAAAGTTAAAGTTAATACGCCAGTTTCGGCACTTTTTCCGTTCACATAACTTGGGAATAAAAAGTTACCTAATGAATAAGCGATAGGAACTTTATTATAATACTCAAATCCTTGTAACCAATGCGGGTGACTCCCGACAATCGCGTCAGCCCCTGCTTCAACCATTTTAGGTACATATTGTTTTTGGTATTCTACAGGACGATTTGATTTCTCAACGCCCCAATGCATATAGACGATTAAATAGTCTGCGTCTTTCTTTTGTTCTTTAATTGTTTTTGTTACGAGATTTAAATCATACCCATTCGCAACACCAGGTTTATTGTCACCAGCTACCCAATTCGTATCAGGCATAAATCGAACGAAGGAAAGAAATTTGAATTTTTTTCCTTTTACAGTCATTTCTCGTGCTGTATATGCATCTTTTGCATTTTTTCCGGCTCCGATATAAGGGAACTTTAATTTTTCTACATGAGAGATTGTATCTAATAATCCATCTTGCCCATAATCAAGTGTATGGTTATTCCCGATATTTACGATGTCATAACCGGTGTTTTTTATAGCTTGAAGCGTGGATGGATCACTTTTAATCCAAAACAGTTGTCCTGGAGCTTTCTTTTCTCTCGTTGTAAATGCTGACTCTAAATTAACGAAAGAAATATCAGCTTTTGTTATTTCTTCTTTTACATGTTGGAATGGATAATCAGCCCCGTTTTTTTCGATTACCGGACGTAATTGCCAATCGAACATTGTATCACCAGAAAAGGTGAGGGTAATTTCCGGGTTTTCTATTTTCTTCTCGCTCGTTGAAGCAGTTTTGCTAGATTTGTTTTGGAAATCGGGTTTGTCTTTCGCTTTTGAAGTAAAAGAGTGGTTAATTAATACAACAATTGGCGTAATGCAAAAGGCTATTAACAAAAATCGTTTTAGTAAAGTTTTCATAAATACCTTCCCTTTTGAGTTTATCCCGCAATTCAATTAGCAATGAGTCTACAAAAAAGTAATTGGTTTATGTACAGATATAAAAAATGCGGTTTATGCAGTGGAAAACATTTGTTAATATTCTCAATATTAAGTTAACATATAGATAACCTGTAAATCAATGAATAAACCAAAATATAGAAATAAAGAATTTGAAGGGTGAAGAATGAGAAATGGTTATATTAGGAGCAGTTGTAAATGGAATTTGCATTATATGTGGTACTTTACTAGGTAAATTATTTAGTAGAATTCCAGAAAGTATGAAGGGAACAATTATGCATGCAATCGGTTTAGCGGTTACTGTACTTGGACTTCAAATGGCATTGAAAAGTGAAAATTTTCTTGTTGTCATACTAAGTTTAGTAATTGGTACCGTTATCGGGGAATGGTTACAATTAGAGGGAAAGTTAAAACAGTTAGGAGATTGGCTAGAAAATAAAGTTGGATCGAAAGGGAAAGGGAGTATATCAGAAGGTTTTGTAACAGCTACTTTAATATTTGCAATTGGTGCGATGGGTATACTTGGTGCACTCGACAGTGGGATTCGCGGAAATCACGATATTTTATTTACAAAGGCAATTATCGATGGATTTATTTCTATTATATTAACGACAACTCTAGGGATTGGCGTAGTATTTTCAGCGATTCCAGTCATTTTATATGAAGGTGGTATTGCGGTTTTTGCAACACAAATTAATAGTTTGGTTCCGAAAGAATTAATGAATCAATTTATAGTAGAAATGACAGCTACAGGTGGTATTATGATAGCCGCTATCGGATTGAACTTACTTAGTATTATTAAAATTAAAGTGGCAAATTTACTGCCAGGTATATTGATAGTTGGAATCATTGTTTCACTTATTTATGGTTACGGTTTAATAGTAAAGTAGTAGGGGATGAAGGTACATATGGAGGAATTTCAATTTACAAAACGTGTTCATAACATATTGAAGATTGCAGCAGAAGAGGGAGAAAGTAATATCATTCAACCAGTTCATTTATTTATTGGCATGTGTAAAGAAGGTACTGGCGTATGCAGCGAGTTGTATATGTATTTGTTTCGTAACGTGGGGACGGATTTTTTAGAAAAACTTTCAATACAAAAACAAAATGATTTAACGAATCAAGAGTATAAAAAAATAGGGCATTATAAGTTATCATATAAGACTCTAGAAGTTTTACAAATAGCGAAAAAACGTATGGAACGTTTTCAGCAAGCAATAATGAATGAAGGACATGTTATATATGCACTCTTTCGCGCGGATACGTTTATTGAAAATCCACAAATACAAAAAGAGATATTACGTATTGTAGAAGAGCCAAGAGATTTAGCGGTTGATTTAAAATGTTTTGTTCCTGCTTATACTCATTTAACTTGTCATGTTAGAAAGGCTAACTCTTCTGATTTTGGGAAATTAGTAAGTTTTGTTAGTGAGGAATTTGGTGAACGTTGGTTACATTCGATAGAGTACGGATTTCGTACATATAAAGAAAATGTACCTATTTATATAGCAGAACAAGAAGAAGTGATAGTAGGTTTCGCTTGTTATGACGTAGTGAGAGGAAAGAAAGGATTGTTTGGTCCAATGGGCACGGCGAAACAAAATCGTGTGAAAAGTGTAGGGAAGCAATTGTTACATCGTTGTTTACATAGTATGAAGCAAGAAGGATATGAATATGCAATTATTGGGCAAGCAGGTCCGATTGAGTTTTATGAAAGAACTTGTGATGCTCGTTTAATACCGATAGGGAATAAGTAACCAACTCCATATACGGGAGTTGGTTTTATTATGAAAAAAATGTGGGAATGTAGTGGTTTTTATTAGAAAATAGCGGGTTTTGTAGTAAATCTTACATATAAAGCAAATTACTAAACTTTTTATAAGAAAGGGTGTAGAATGGGTATCTAAAGAAAGAAGGTGTGAAAATGGCCAGCTGGAAACGAAATTTAATGATTTGTTGGCTAGGTTGTTTTACCACTGCAGCCGGTATGAGTTTAGTAATTCCTTTTTTATCTTTTTATATTGAGGAATTAGGAGTGACTGGCACTTCAAGTATTGCACAGTGGTCGGGACTTGCATTTGGTGTAACATTTTTAATGGGTGCGATCGTATCACCGATATGGGGAAAGCTTGGTGATATACATGGACGGAAATTGATGCTAATTCGTGCTAGCCTTGGTATGGCGATTATTATGACGCTTATGGGGTTTGTAACGGATGTATATCAATTAGTCGCACTAAGATTTTTAATGGGAGCAGTATCTGGTTTCCTTTCAACCGCGATGACATTTATTGCAGCAGAAACTCCGAAAGAACATTCAGGTTGGGCAATTTCTACAATTTCAACTGGTGGCGTGAGCGGTTCTTTACTTGGTCCATTACTTGGAGGATATTTGTCTGAGTTAATTGGAATGCGCCATGTTTTTCTTGTTACAGGAGCTTTTTTATTCCTTTCCTTTCTCATCGTTTTTTTCTTCTTACATGAAGAAAATCACTCTGCTCAAGCAAAAAAAGTACAAACGAAAAAAGTATGGACGATGGTTCCAGCTAAGCATTTAATTATTAGTTTGTTTGTAACAACATTTATTATTCAACTTGCTAATATGTCTGTTCAGCCAATTGTTACATTATACGTGAAAAATTTAGTTGGTCCTCAAACTGCGCATATTGAAACAATTGCGGGCGCTGTTATGTCAGCGACAGGATTAGCTGTTATTTTGGCAGCACCAAGACTCGGACGATTATCAGATCATATCGGTCCTCAAAAAACGTTAGTTGTAGCGTTGTTTGCTGCAGGAATTATTTTTATTCCGCAAGCATTTGTAACCTCAGCTTGGCAACTATTAATTCTTCGATTTTTATTAGGTATCGCACAAGCAGGATTATTACCTTCCGTACAAACTCTACTAAAACAACATACACCAACCCATGTAACGGGACGAATATTTGGGTATAATCAATCGTTTCAGTTTTTAGGAAATATGATTGGACCAATACTTGGTGGACAAATTGCAGCGCATGCTGGTTTCCAATATGTTTTCTTCTCTACATCATCACTATTGTTTATTGCGTGCATTTGGGTTTATTTTCATAATAAGAACGAAGAAGTATCAGAGAAACGACATTTGGAAGTTAGTTAACTAAGTGAAAGAAAAAAGGATGAGGCAATGAATGCTTCATCCTTTTTTCTTTAAAATTGGAGACAAAGATAACTTAATGTACCAAGCTCGTAACTGCGATGAATGACTTCACCGCTATTTTCGCCACTTCCCATAGCGATAAATAAAGGTACAAAATGCTCTGCTCTTGGTACTGCTAATTGTGCATGAGGGGCATTTTTCTCCCAATTAAATAATGCATCTTTATCAGCAGCCTGCATATGTTTAATAATCCAATCATCAAATTCAATTGCCCATTGTTCGGGCGTAGTTTGATTCCATTTCAGTGCTCGTAAGTTATGAACGGTAACACCGCTACCGATTACTAAAATATCTTCTTGTCCAAGTCCTTTTAATGCTTCTCCAATCTTAAATTGTTCTTTTGCAGCAAGGAATGGATTTACTGATATTTGGACGACAGGAATATTTGCTTCTGGATACATGCGATACAAGAGTGTCCATGAGCCATGATCTAAACCTCTCGTCATATTATGATGGACTGGAATACCTTTGTTTTTAAACTTTGTTTCTAACATGGATGCAATGCTAGAAGAACCTTTTGCACGATATTTAATTTCGTATAACTCTGGAGGAAAACCTCCAAAATCATAAATTGTTTCATATTCTTGATCTGATGAGGAAATCGTTAATACTTCACTTTCCCAGTGAGCAGTGAAAATAACAATTGCTTTCGGTTTATACGTTTCTCCAAGTATTTTTAAAAAACTTGTATAATCTGTATCTTGAATAGCGAGCATTGGTGAACCATGTGCTAAAAATAGTGATGGCATCATAGTAGAAACCTCCTAAAAATATAATGATTACTTTATGTAAGCAACTATATAATTTTATGTCGTTTTCGTCAACAGAAATAGTTTGACAGCTAATCGGAAAAGGAAGGCATTTGTCATAATGAAAGCAATTGCATATAATACATAATAAGAATAATGAATAGATATTCATTTTTGAGATACATAATAGAGTTGGGGGCTGACGAAATGAACGTACAGGAAAGTTTCGTTACGGCAATGGATGGATCGGAAATTTATTTACGCAAGTGGTTACCAGAAGGTGAACCGAAAGGGATTATTCAAATTGCACATGGTATGACAGAACATGCAGGTGTTTATACAGATTTTATTGCTGCTTTATTAGAAGCAGGCTATGGTGTTTATGCACATGATCATAAAGGTCATGGGAAAACGGTAAAAAGAGAAGAAGATTATGGTCATTTTGAACCAAATGTAGGTTGGAGTAAGGCTGTATCTGATGTTATTTTTGTATCAGAAACGGTAAGAAAAGAGCAGACATGCCCGTTATTTTTACTTGGCCATAGCATGGGTTCTTTTTTATCAAGACGTGCTGTACAACTGAAAGGTGAATTATATGATGGATTTCTTATTTCAGGAACTGGTGGGAATCCAGGGTTTTTAGGAGTTATTGGTCATAAAATAGCGACAATTGAGATGAAGTTGCGCGGGGCAAAAACGAAAAGTCCGATGCTAAACTTTTTATCATTCGGAAACTTTAATTCGAACTTTAAGCCTAATCGTACAAATTTTGATTGGCTATCTTCAGATAATGATCAAGTTGATAAATATATTGCGGATCCGTTATGTGGATTCATTTGTACGACTAGTTTTTATCGAGAATTATTTTCTGGTGTGTTAGAAGTAAATAAATTAGAAGAGTTTAAGAAAACACCGCAAAATCTTCCAATACATATTTTTTCAGGAGATTGTGATCCTGTTGGAGATATGGGAAAAGGTGTAAAAGAAGTATATGAAAATTATAAAAAATGTGGCGTGAAAGATGTAACGCTGCGTCTATATGAAAATGGAAGACATGAAATGTTCCATGAAGTGAATAGAGAAGAAGTATTTCAAGATTTGATTTCTTGGTTAGATGGACATAGTGTATGAGAAGAAACCTCACTTTTTGAAGTGAGGTTTCTTTAAGGATATGGAGGAATAGTTATGAGTGAATTTGTAAATAAAGAATATGTAGAAATAGATTTTCAAGATATTTTGATTAAAGAAGAGGAATTGAAGAATTGTACGTTCATAAAATGCCGTTTTAGAGGGATAGATGCATCGGAAATTTCTACTGAAAATTGTAATTTCATAGAATGTGATTTTACCGGTGCTCTTTTTAACGCTTCTATCCATCAAGGAACTACATTTGCAAATTGCAAGTTTGTTGGTGCGAATTTATTTGTATCAAAGTTTGAAGAATGTAAAATGACTGGCTCTGATTTTGAAGAAGCGAATTTAGACGGAATAACTATCATATCGGGTGATTGGTCATACACGAATTTAAGGTTCGCGAACTTAAGCAAACAAATGTTAAAGGGGATACGTTTAGTGGAAGCTGACCTATATGAATGTAATTTAGAAAAAGCAGATTTACGTGAAGCGGATTTAACCGGTGCACAGTTAGGTAAGGCGAAACTTAGCAGTGCAAATTTAAAAGGAGCGATAGTTGATAGAATTGATTTTACAAGTTTCGATTTGAAGAATGTAAAATTAGATATAGCGCAGGCGGTTGCAGTAGCAAGGTGTTATGGAGCTAAGGTGAACTAAATTGTTTGAAAAACCGTTCAAAACGCTGAACGGTTTTTCAAATCATAATAGTAGTATAATAGTGAATGAGGTGTTCATAGAATGGAAGATAAAACATTAGGTTTACTATTAGATGTTGTTGGGGAATTATTTTCAGATGAAATTTCAATTGCTGTATCGAATACGAAAGAATATATATACTATCGGCCAAGTAAACGAATTGATTTAAAGATTAGCGCCGGGGATCCTATAAAGGAAGGGACGATTGCTCATAAAGCAATGGTGACGAACCAAAAAACCTCTGAGTTTATGAATCGTGATGTTTTTGGTATTCCTTATCATGGTATGGCCGTACCATTCTCAAACAATGGAAAGCTTGAAGGGTGCGTGACAGCCATTTATCCAGCTTTAACGGACGGAAAATCAGTCGTTACTTTAAAAACAACGGACGGCTGGATTCCGGTTCCTTTTTCAAAAGTCATGTATTTAGAGGCGAAAGATAAAAAGACGTATGTAAATGCAGAAGAGTTAACGGGGACACATAAATACTCGTTACAAGAATTCGAATATTTACTTCCGAAAGATTCATTTATTAGATGCCACCGTTCCTTTATTGTAAATGTGAATCATATTAAAGCAATTTATCCTGATACGCATTCAACTTTTTTACTTTCTATGGATAATGGTGAAAGGGTACCAGTGAGTCAGTCATATGCTAGTTATTTTCGTAAGCTTCTAGGATTCTAAATTATTCTGCTTTAGAGGTTAGATTCGCTGTTTTGTCTGAATTTTTGCCATTGTATACTGAAATCCCTATTTAGATACTGTTAAAGTGTAAAATAATTATGAATATTCATAGGGAGAGGGATTACATATGGAGAATAATTTGGATAGAATTAGGGATGAACGTCTGAAAGATCGCGTAGTTACACCTGAAGAAGCAGCTTCATGGATTGAAAGTGGAATGACTTTAGGCTTAAGTGGGTTTACACGTGCAGGTGATGTAAAAGCAGTCCCATTTGCGCTTGTAAACCGAGTTAAGAATGATACATCTTTTAAAGTAAATGTTTATACTGGTGCCTCTTTAGGTTCTGATGTAGATAAATTATTTGCGGAAGCAGGAATTTTAGGGAAAAGATTGCCTTTCCAAGCTGATGCGACTATGCGAAAAGGAATTAATAACGGAGATTTTTTATTTGTGGACCAGCACTTATCTCATACAGCAGAGTTACTTCGCGCTGATGTTATGGATGTAGATTTTGCTATTTTGGAAGCGGTTGCGATTACTGAAGATGGCATGATTATTCCAACAACTTCAATAGGGAATTCTTTAGCGTTTTCTTTAAATGCTAAGTCCATCATTATTGAAATGAATATGGCCCAATCTGCGCAACTAGAGGGGCTACATGATTTATATGAACCAGGTAAGCAAGGAGAAAGACTTCCAATTCCGATTGTGAAAACGGATGATCGAATTGGAACGATTGGCATTCCAATCGATGTTGAAAAGGTGAAAGGGATTGTGTTTACGAACCAATTAGACTCACCATCGACAATTGTTCCTCCGGATGAAGAAACTGTTATTATGGCACAGCATTTAATAGAGTTCCTTCGAAAAGAAGTCGAAGTAGGCCGATTAACAAATCGTTTAGCGCCGCTACAATCGGGAATTGGCTCAGTGGCTAATGCAGTTCTTCATGGAATGTTAGATTCGGAGTTTGAAGATTTAGAAGTGTATTCTGAAGTTTTACAAGATGCGGTCTTTGATCTTATGGATGCTGGAAAAGTCAATTTCGCTTCATGCTGCTCAATCACACTTTCTGAGGAGAAAATGCAAAAAGTATTTTCCAACTTTGAAAAATATCGTGACAAATTAATGATGCGCCCGCAAGAGATTTCTAATCATCCTGAAATCATTCGTCGCCTCGGATTAATCTCGATTAATACTGCTTTAGAATTAGATATATACGGAAATGTGAACTCTACTCACGTTTTAGGCACAAAAATGATGAACGGTATCGGTGGTTCTGGTGATTTTGCGAGAAATGCTCGCCTAGCTATCTTTGTTACGAAATCGATTGCGAAAGGTGGCAACATTTCAAGTATCGTTCCTTTTGTTTCACATGTGGACCATACGGAACACGATGTAGATGTTATCGTCACTGAACAAGGGTATGTTGATCTAAGAGGACTTGCCCCAAGAGAAAGAGTGGAATTAATTATAGAGAATTGCGCACATCCAATGTATCGTGATCAGCTAAGAGCTTATTACGAAGAAGCTAAAACGAGAGGTGGACAAACTCCTCATGTTTTAGAAAAAGCTTTTTCTTGGCATACGAATTATGCTAAAAATGGAACAATGCTTGAAGCGGTAGTAGAAACTGTATAGGTGTATCGTTAGAAATAGTAAAACGAAAGATTGAGTTTGAAAAAAATTTTAGAAGAAGAAAACGCCAACTTTCAAAGATGGCGTTTTTTTCTTTAAATACATTGTTACAGGCCGTACTGATTATAATAAAGATTTATGAAAATAAGAGGGTTTTTTAATTACTTTTCGAATCATTTTAATAGTTTACATATCGAAGGTGAGGAGAAAGAATCATGAAGATAAGAGAAGCGTTATTAAGTGAAGCAAATGAATTAAGTGAACTCGCACTACAATCAAAAGCGACGTGGGATTATAGTGAAGAATTCATAATTGCCTGTAAGGAAGATTTAACTATTACAGAAGAGTATATAAATAATAATTTTGTATATGTTTTTGAAAACGATAATACGAAGATTGGATTTTTCTCATTTTTACGTAATGATCAAGCTCTCGATTTCCTGTACATTCATCCTCGTTATAAAGGGAAAGGCTATGGGAAAATACTTTGGAAGTATGTAATAGAAAAAGCAAATGAACTAGGCTTAAAAAGTTTTACGATTGATAGTGATCCGAATGCAAAAGGATATTACTTGAAAATGGGCGCACAGTTAATCGGAGAGACACCATCAACGGTCTTTAAGGATCGTTTACTGCCTCTTTTGAAATATGATGTGTAAAACTATTAATAGTAGGGGAAGATTAGAGTGGATGATGTAAAGGAAAAAAGAATATATGAAGCACTAATAAGATCGTGGTCGATTGAAACAAGTTCAAAGTGGACGACTGAGAATCCAGCAAAGGGACAGTGTGGTGTTACAGCTCTAGTCGTTCAAGACATATACGGAGGAGAGATTAAAAAGACAAAAGTAAGAGAGGCGTGGCACTTTTATAATTTTATAGATGGACAGAGGTTTGATTTTACAGCGGCTCAATTTAATGAAAAACTGAATTATATGGATATAGAATCAAATCGAGAAGAAGCATTTGCAGATACAAATGAAAAACAATATAGCATGTTGAAGAAAAAGATAACGAAAGAATTGAAATTATCTTTTGACTCTTAATCTTTAATAAGTTACTATAATGGTGGTAACTTATTAAAGGGAACTTCATAGAGTTGAAAGGGGAAATACTTTTGAAAACAACTTATGTAAACGCTACAATCGTAACGATGAATGAACAAAATGAAGTGATAGAAAATGGATATATCATTGTAGAAAATGATCAAATTATAGATGTGAAGAGCGGAGAATTCGCTAATGATTTTGAAGTAGATGAAGTAATTGACATGAAAGGAAAGTGGGTTTTACCAGGGCTTGTAAATACACATACACACGTTGTAATGAGTCTCTTAAGAGGTATTGGTGATGATATGTTATTACAGCCGTGGCTTGAGACGAGAATTTGGCCACTTGAAAGTCAGTTTACTCCAGAGCTTGCGGTCGCTAGTACGGAATTAGGATTACTTGAAATGGTGAAAAGTGGTACAACATCATTCTCTGATATGTTTAATCCAATTGGAGTAGATCAAGATGCAATTATGGAAACGGTATCAAGGAGCGGGATGCGAGCTGCTGTTTCAAGAACTTTATTTAGCTTCGGAACGAAAGATGATGAAAAAAAAGCCATTGAAGAAGCTGAAAAATATGTGAAGCGTTACTATAACGAAAGTGGTATGTTAACTACGATGGTTGCACCGCATAGTCCATATACATGCAGTACAGAACTGTTAGAAGAGTGCGCTCGTATTGCAGTAGAAAATCAAACGATGGTTCATATACATCTTTCGGAAACAGAGCGTGAAGTACGTGATATTGAAGCACAGTACGGAAAACGTCCAGTAGAATATGCAGCAAGTTGCGGATTGTTTAAACGCCCAACAGTTATTGCACACGGTGTAGTATTAAATGAAAATGAGCGTGCATTTTTAGCAGAACATGATGTTCGAGTAGCACATAACCCGAATAGTAATTTAAAACTAGGTTCTGGTATAGCGAATGTAAAAGCGATGCTAGAAGCAGGAATGAAAGTAGGAATTGCAACAGATAGTGTGGCATCAAACAACAATTTAGATATGTTTGAAGAAATGCGTATAGCGACTTTACTACAAAAAGGTATTCATCAAGATGCAACAGCGTTACCGGTTGAAACAGCTCTTACACTTGCAACTAAAGGAGCGGCTGAAGTAATCGGCATGAAACAAACAGGATCACTTGAGGCTGGAAAGTGCGCTGATTTCATTACAATTGATCCGTCTAATAAGCCTCATTTACAACCAGCGGATGAAGTGTTATCACACCTTGTATATGCTGCTAGTGGAAAAGATATAAGCGATGTAATTATTAACGGAAAACGTGTCGTTTGGAATGGCGAATGTAAAACGTTAGATGAAGAGCGTATTATATTTGAAGCAAGTCGTTATAAACGAGGTTTGCAAAGATAGGTATTTTCAGGCTGTGGAGAAAGACTTCTCCACAGCCTGTTTTTGTGTCTGAACCTTTTTTATTAATAAAACAGAAGAGAATGAGTTAGATAAAATCACTAGTTTCAAAAATCCTTCACGTAATAATGATTATATGAAGGATTTGAATGTTTCTTATTTTTTTGTGTCGTTGACCCATTTAATAATGTCCTGGATAACGTACTCAGGAACATTAGCAGGGATTTCATATTCACTAGGAAGGCTTAATGCCCCATCACCCTCCGTGAAGAAATGATTCAATTTTGGGTATTCATTGAACTGAACATTCTTGCGATTTGAAAGCCCTTCCTGCCATTTTGTATATTCATTTTTTACTGTTACTTGATAATCGCGTGTTCCTTGCAGAATCAGTAAAGGCTCTTTTCGTGATTTTGCTTCTTCAACTGGACGCCACCTAGAAACATCATACATAAAATGGGGTGACCCAAAATTGTAGCCGGCTGGAGGGTGGTCAGGATTGAAAGTAGGATCCTGGATAAAAGCGACTTGTCTTTTTAGTTCATCCATTACTTCCTTTGGGGCCCCGAGGTATTGATTCTGATCAATGGCAATGTCAGTTAATGCCCGTGCAGGTGGTGCGAGTAGGATACTTCCTCTAACAAGTGAGGAAGGTGCTTTGCTTAGTATACGCGGCATTGTGCCAGCTCCTAGACTATGTCCAAGAATGAAAATATTGTTTGGATCAATGCCTTCCTGCTGCGCTGCTGATTTTGCTGCATATATGGCATCATCTGTAGTATCACGGTCTAACGTAACAGGTTCTGCACTCATCTTTAATGCGTGTTCTAAGGTGCGTTTTTCATAGCGCAACACTGCAATTCCGTTGGACGAAAGGCCTACCGCAAGGTCTCGTAAAATTTTTGTTCCCATATATGTACTATCGCGATCGTGGATGCCAGCACCATGAACAAGAACAACTACGGGTACCTTCTCACCAGCTTTATGTTTCGGAACTGTTAATGTGGCTGGTAACGGATAGGTAGAATTTCCAATGACGATTTCACGTTCTTGATAGAAAGCAGGTTGAACATAGCTAGGATGCGGGATAATATAAGATTCCGGAGGCGTCCTTACCCCAACCTCATCTACTTTCCCCCCAGGTGTGAATTTAAGGAGTAACGGTATGGTAGTACCTTGGGTAGTTCCTGAAATTTCCACCGTCTGATGGACTAAGTTTCGTTCTTTTATCACGGGGGTTCCTATGATTTTTATCACGCTCCAACCACTTTGTGTCCACCAGTTTTGTAATGTGTTTGCTGTGAACTTGGATTGAAAAGCAGCAGACGTCAACTGAAGTGCCTCTACATAATTACCTTGCTGGAGATATTCAAAAAATAATGATGTACGCTCCGTTAAAGAGACTCGTTTTTTTTCTACAGATGGTTCCTCACGTGTATCTGCGTGAATAGCTGTTGTAAGCGAAAAAGATGAAATGCCTAAAGAAAAGAGCAGGGTAAAGGAAAGTACTGATTTTTGTATTTTCTTTTTTTTATTCATGTTTTAACCTCCCATATGTGATGGTAAAAAACAGGTATGATAAATTAAGGTTTTGTTGTAAAAACGTCTAAACCATTGATATGTTCATCTAAAACCAACAGTTCTTGTTTTGGCTTAATCGCTCTGGTAACTTCACCCCTCTCTTTCTTCCTTCACTTTATATTTTGACTATACGAAACAAAGTTCTCGTTTTTCTTACTTGATTCTTACAAAATCCTTAAGTGTATAAGATTTGTAAAATATCATTTTCTACTTAACCTGAATTCCCAAAAACAAAGTGGCATTGCTGAATGGAGATACGAAAATATCCTAACCAAACTGTAACCTA
Organism: Bacillus cereus group sp. BfR-BA-01408; assembly: GCF_022663305.1. Taxonomy (NCBI): domain Bacteria; kingdom Bacillati; phylum Bacillota; class Bacilli; order Caryophanales; family Bacillaceae; genus Bacillus; species Bacillus cereus group sp. BfR-BA-01408. Next base: position 24,287 of record NZ_JAKUFF010000001.1, read on the forward strand.
TACGTCTATTAAGTTAGTTATGGGGCATTTACATGAAACAGAGAAAAGTTAAAATAAAAAAGGAGGTATGCAATAAGAGTTTTTTATAAACACTTGAGCGAACAGCGCAGATTAAACATTCAATATTTAGCTATCCTTTTTAAAAGAGTAGCTTTTTTTGAACGAATAAATATTCAAAAGAATGTCGCATCTTTCTGTTCATATTTCTGCTATAATATATAACGCTTTATAATATTTTATATTTAAGGAGAACGATTCATGAAGCGAAAAAAGAGCCATTTAATGGTAATGGCACTTGTTACATCTTTATTATTAACAGCTTGTAATAATAAAGCGAATAAAAGTGACAGAGAGGCAAAAAAACAAGTATTAAATGTAACAGTATCAGAAGAAATTCCTTCACTTGATACAGCGAAAACGATGGATGGTACGTCAGCGCACGTTATGCAGAACATATTTGAAGGGTTGTATGTATTAGATGATCAAGATCAGCCGATTCCAGCAGTAGCAAAATCGTTTAAAAGAAGTGAAGATGGTAAAAAATATACATTTGATTTGCGTAAAGATGCAAAATGGTCAAATGGAGACAGTGTGACAGCAAATGATTTTCTGTTTGCATGGAAACGTGCAATTAATCCTGAAACAGCGTCTCAATATGCGTATATGCTTTTTTACGTGAAAAATGCAAAAGAGATAAATAAGGGAACAGTGCCTCTTGCTGAACTTGGGGTTAAAGTTATAAATGATTATAAATTGGAAGTGGAACTTGAACAGCCAATCCCGTATTTTTTACAGTTGTTAGCGCTACCTATTTACTTACCACAGCATGAATCATTTTTGAAAGAACAAGGAAAGAATTATGCATTGGAACCTAGTAATCTCATATATAATGGGCCATTTGTATTAGAGAAATGGAAGCATGAACAAGAGTTTCAATTAAAGAAAAATGCTACATATTGGGATGAAAAGAAAGTGAAATTAGACGAGATAAACTTTCAAATTGTAAAGGATACAATGACCGCTGTTAATTTATACGAAGCTGGTAATTTGGACCGGGTGCCTATTAATTCTCAATTTGTAGACAAGTATAAAGGGCATAAGGAGTTACATATGTCGAGCGAACCTGCAATTGCTATGCTACGTTTTAATGAAAAAAATAGTGCGTTAGCAAATAAGAAAGTGCGTCAGGCTATTTCATTCGCGTTAAATAAAGAGGATTTCGTTGCTCATTTTATTAATAACGGAGCAAAACCTGCAACTGGGCTAGTACCAGTTGGGCATATCAATGAAGAAACGGGAAAAGATTTCAGGGAAGAAAACGGAAACCTTTCTTTATATGATGTACAAAGTGCGAAAAAGATTTGGGAAGAAGCGAAAAAAGAGCTTGGAGTAGAACAAGTAAACCTCGAGTTTTTAACGTTTGAACAAGATAACGCAAAACGTATGGCAGAATATATAAAAGGTGATTTAGAAAAGAATTTACAAGGATTAACGATACAAATTAAACAACAGCCATTTAAGCAAAAATTACAGTTAGAACAAACAGGTGATTACGATATAACTATGGCAAATTGGGGACCCGACTATAAAGACCCAATTAGTTATTTAGAACTATTTACGACGGGTAATCAAAATAATAAAATGAATTATTCTAACCGTCACTACGATGAATTAATAAAGAAAGCGAAAAGCGATCTAGTATTAGATCAGAAGAAAAGATGGGAAGCATTGCAAGAGGCCGAGCGTATTCTATTAGGGGATGCTGCGGTCGCACCGCTTTATCAAATGGGCTCAGCTTACGTACAAAATGATTATGTAAAAGGAATTGAAAAGCATCAATTTGGTGGTATTTATACTTATAAGAATGCTTATATTGCTAATGAATAAATACAAAAAACCTTACTTTTTAAAAGTAAGGTTTTTTACACATGAATTTTATTAAACCGATTTTAATAAAGAATAAAAATTCGTATCATATGGAATATCATCTTGATACATATAATTTTTTAGAACGCCTTCTTTTTCAAATCCTAATTTTAATAGCACTTTATTGGAAGCTTCATTTTCAAGAAAGACAATTGCTCCGATCCGTTTTAAATGAAGTGTGTGGAAACCGTATGATATAACTTCAGAAATAGCTTCTGTCGCATATCCCTTTCCCCAGTGTTCAGGGAGAAAGGCATAACTTATATTGGCCCGTTTATGCTCAGAAGACCAATCGTGAAAACCAATTGTTCCAATGAGTTCTTTCTTGTTTTTTAATTCGATTCCCCATTTTATACCACTTCTTGCATTGTAACTCAACTTAAAGTTATGAATGATTTGTTTTACTTGATCAATATCCTGTAATGGCTTTTGCCCATAATAGCGCAGTACGTCAGTATTAGAAAAGCATTGTAGTATACCCGGTGCATCTTCTTCGGTAAGTTCTCTTAAAATGAGTCGATCGGTTTTCAATATAGGAAACATGCTTTCACTCCATTTCTTCTGAAACTAGAATGTGTTGTTATTATATAATGTAATCTGAAAAAAAAGATTATTCAAGAGGGAGGTATGGTTTTGATTTATGATAAAATTGATTGTGGAATATATTTCAAAAAGAGGTTTGTATATGGAGAAAAATTCAATTTTAATTGTAGATGATGATCAAGATATTGTTAGATTTATGAACGTGAATTTAATGCAAGAAGGTTTTAAAGTTTTTAGTGCTCATAACGGAGAAGAGGCTTTAGAAATAATAAATAAAAATAACATTCAACTTGCTATTTTGGATATTATGATGCCACAAATGGATGGGATAGAATTGTGCAGAAGGATTAGAGAGAAACATAGTTTACCAATTATGTTTTTAAGTGCAAAATCATCGGATGTAGATAAAGTAATTGGATTTAGTACTGGGGCAGATGATTATATAGTGAAGCCGTTTAGTACAATTGAATTTATAGCGAGAGTGAAAGCTCAATTAAGAAGGTATACATATTTCAATCAAAATGCTGTCCAAGTAATAAAAAAGAAAATAAACATTAGAGGTTTAGAAATAGATGAAGTGTCTAGAACAGTAATGTTATATGGAGAAACAATCAATCTTACAAAAACGGAATATGATATTTTGTATTTAATGGCAGCTGCAAAGAATCGTGTATTTACTATTGAAGAAATATATGAGAGCGTTTGGAAAGAAAGAGCCTATGAAAGCAATAATACAGTAATGGTTCATATCGCAAGGTTAAGAAATAAAATTGAAGAGGATCCAAAAGAACCGAAGTTTATTCAAAATGTTTGGGGAGTCGGATATAAAATTGAAGATTAAATCATTACAAGGCATTAGAGCTAAGTTTTTTACCGCATTCATATGTAGCATCTTGTTAGCAACTGTAAGTATAATAGTGCTTCAAATTTTAATTGGAAATATATACAGTCATGTTACTGCGTTAGAAGAAAAATATTCATTTTTATATTTTATAGTTTTTTTAATTTTTACTACGACATACTTTGCATGTATGACAAAAACAATGATGAAAAGATTGTCTGAAATTAATAAGAACGTGAAGGAAATAAGTAATGGTAATTTTGAAGTACATATACCTATTTCAAAAAATGACGAGATTGGTGAATTAGCAGCGAATGTTAATAGAATGGCTAAAAGTTTAAAAGAGTCTATTGAGAATGAAAAAAAATCACAGGAAATGAAAAATGAAATGATTAGTAATATTTCGCATGACTTACGAACACCTGTAACATCTTTAATCGGTTATGCGGACTTGTTAGGAAATAAGTTGCATTCAAATGGAGAAGAATGTGAACAGTATGTAAGCATATTAAAGCGAAAAAGTTATGAATTAAAAAATCAAGTAGATGATTTGTTAGAATACTGTCAAATAAATTATAGAGAGATTGAATTACATAAAAGTGTAGTAAATATGAAAGCGTTAATGGAACAAATTATGATTGATTTTGTGCCACAATTAGATGATGCTGATATGAGCTTTTGTATTAAGGGGGATAAAGAGTTACATGTGGAAATGGATGTAGCACTTATGGTGAGGTTATTCGAAAATGTAATTAGTAATAGTATTATGTACGGGAAAGACGGAAAGGAGATTGTAATTCAAGTTTCTAAAAGAGACATGAATGTTGAAATAGAAATTAAAAATTTTGGACAATGTATTCCAGATGAGAACCTTCCTTACGTTTTTGAGAAGTTTTATCGTGGTGAAAAATCACGTAGCTCCCATACAGGTGGAAAAGGAATGGGACTTGCAATTGCGAGAAGTATAGCAGAGCTTCATAAAGGGGATATCACTGTGCGCAGTAACGAGAAAGAAACTGTTTTCACTATCGCTTTACCGCAGCATAAAAAATTGTAAAAAAGTCGTAAGTATTTCTTTTATATGTCGTAATTTTTAATTCGTATCATGTAGAACAAAGATATGAGAGTAGGGATACGACATGTGGAAGAAATATGTATTAGTAATTTTAGTTGCTTTTGTACTTACAAGTTGGAGTATAGTTTATTTAGCTAAAGGTGTTATATCAGTCATTGGGTGGTGGAGTATACAAGCCTTTAGCATAGTATCACTCTTTATTTTAATAGGAGTAACGTTACTAATTGTGTGGAAAGGAATTTTCAGACAACGAATAGATGGAGCGCTACTCTTCATCGTTATTTTCTCTATCATTGGAGCTTGGCCTTTAGGATGGTTTGCGAACATTGGTAGACTTGCTTACCCGGCAGATGTACATTCTACGAGCCCTAAAGTAGTCGTGCGCTTTCCTTTGAATGAACGAGCATTAATTGGCTGGGGTGGTGATCGTTTAGAATCGAACTATCACGTTATCAAACCGAATGAACGATGGGCATATGATATTCTCATTCCACCTGCTGAAGTGAAAAGTAGTAAGTTAGAGGATTACGGAATATATGGAGCGAAAGTAATGGCACCAGCTTCTGGGACGGTTGTATCAATTAATAATAATGAACAAGATTTAGTTCCTGGATCGGATGATTTTCAATCAATGGCGGGTAATCATATTTATTTACGACTAGATGAATCAGGGACATATTTAATTCTTGCCCATTTAAAGCAAGGGTCCATTAAAGTTAAAGAAGGACAACATGTAAATGAAGGAGAATTTCTTGCTCAGGTCGGTAACTCAGGAAGTTCAAGTGAGCCACATTTACATATTCATCATCAAAGGCAGGATCCATCCAAGGTAAGCATATTTCTTTCGGAAGGATTACCACTTTACTTTCGAACTGAGAAGGGTGTGATAATGCCGGAAAAAGGAGAATATATAAAAAGACATTAGGGGGAAACGCTGATGTGGGAGAAATATTATATCGAAACTGATAGAGGGAAATTTGAGTATTTTCAAAAGGGAGAAGGAAAACCGCTTTGTGTAACACATTTATACAGTGAGTTTAATAGTAATGGTAATTTATTTGCTTCTGCATTTACGAATCATTACACAGTGTATCTTATAAACTTAAGAGGATGCGGAAATTCTACACATGACACCACTAAATATAATTTGGGAATGGTAGATGCAGTACGTGATTTAGAAGCGATACGTGAGGCGTTGAATTTTAAAGATTGGACATATGCAGGTCATTCAACAGGTGGAATGCTAGCTTTACAATATGCGATAATGTGTCCAGAGAGGCTTGTAAAAATTATAGCTGGCGGATTATGTGCATCAGCTGAGTATATGAATCACAAAAATAGTATTTATTGTAGAGATAATGATCAAAATGCTCGTTTAAGAGAAATATTTGCAGTGCTCAGGGACGTAGCTTCTACAATTGATGAGAGGCGTGCCGTAAATAAAGAGTGGACAATGATGTCTTTATATAATGAATCAGCGTATGATGAAATGATTGCTAGACCGAACAGCGGTAAAACAGTATCAAAGCGCCTTGATTATTTTTCTTATAAGGAGTTACCTACATTTGATTTACGTTTACAATTAGAGAATGTAAATATACCAGCCCATATTTACGCTGGAATTTATGATGCACAGTGTCCGCATGAATTTGCAGTGGAAGTAGCGGAGCTTATGCCAAATGCGATAATGTCGACATTTGAATACAGTAATCATTTTCCATTTATTGAGGAGGAAGAAGAGTTTATAAAATTTGTTGAAAGCACGGTCTGTCATGTAAATGGATGATGAAAATCTATAATTTAAAAAGAAGAAGGCTGTCTTCAACACAAATTTGAGACAGCCTTCTTCTTTCATTATCCTACAAACGTTTGATACAGTAAGAAAATATTTAAAATGATAACAAGTACAGCAATGATCCAAGCGATAAAGGTAGTTATGCGGTGATTAACGAGTGCACCCATAATTTTTTTATTACTTGTAAACATAATAAGTGGTACTAATGCAAAGGCAATACCGAATGATAAGACAACTTGACTCATGACTAGAGCGTAAGTTGGATTTACGCCTAAAGCGATAATCACTAGTGGTGGAATCATTGTAATAAATCGGCGTAAGTATAACGGAATATGCATTCGAATGAAACCTTGCATAATAATATCACCTGACATTGTACCGACAGAAGAGCTAGATAGTCCTGCTGATAAGAGCCCAATTCCAAATAAAGCAGCTGATACAGGGCCCACTAAAGTACTGAACTGGTTAAAAGCAACATCAAGATCTTCGACATGCAAGCCGTTTTTAAAGAATAGTGCAGCAGCAACAATTAACATACTTGCATTAATTGCTCCAGCGATAACCATTGCAATAATGATATCAATAAACTCGAAGCGGAAAATCTTTTTCTTTTGTTCATCATTTGTTCCGACTACGCGGCGTTGCGTTAAGGCGGAATGTAAATAGATTGCGTGCGGCATAACTGTCGCCCCTAAAATTCCGGCTGCAAGTAATATACTGTCTACACCTTGGAATTTTGGAATAAATAGTCCTGAAAGCAAAGGGCTTAATTCCGGTTTTGCATAAAAGACTTGTACACCGAAAGCGATAACAACGATAAAAATCATTCCTGTTATAATAGCTTCTAATGGACGGAAGCCTCTGCGTTGAAATTCAAGAATAATAAATGATCCAGCAGCTGTAATTAAAGCAGCTGGTAACATTGGAATTCCAAATAATAAATACAATCCGAGTGCTGCCCCGATAAATTCAGCTAAATCAGTAGCCATAATAACGAGTTCACCTTGTATCCATAAGCCGATGGAAACAGGTTTTGGGAAGTTTTCTCGAGCAATTTCAGGAAGGTTTCTACCTGTAGCGATTCCTAATTTAGCTGATAAAGTTTGGATTAATACAGCCATTAAATTAGAAGCGAGAATTACCCAGAGTAATAAATATCCATATTGTGATCCAGCGGCAATATTTGTCGCGAAATTGCCAGGGTCAATATAAGCGACTGAAGCGATGAAAGCAGGACCTAAGAATGGTAATAGTCTTTTTAAGCCTTTCGTTTGTCCGCTTAATGCTAAATGCGCTGATTGAACAGTTGTACTTTGAGAAGGGACATGTTCATCTTTTGATATATCTTTATTCATAGTAGTTTTCCCCTTTGGTATGTTAACTTGATGAAATTATTGTAAGTATTCTTATTCTTTATTTCAATACATTTAAATGTACTAGGTTATATTTTTTATTTGAACATAAATGTTTCCTTAGTGCAAATTATATGCCTTAATACAATGAATGGTGTGGTGTTATTAAAAATTGGGAGTTTATGGTGTGATGACGTGGGGAAACATAATGAATTAAAGGGCTGTTTTTGAAATTTATGTGAACATAAAGCCGATAATACAGCATATTAATTGATGGAATTGCATTTGTATGATATATAATATATTGGGATTACAACATAACCATAGTGTTTTGGTGTGTAATCTTGTTTTTTATTTTTGTTAACTGATAGAAAATAGTATAAAGAGAAGAAAATGGGATTCATTTTCTTATTATATATGTTTTGATATGAACGTTAACTTATACATGATTTTAAAAATTAGATAGGTGGTAGAAATACATTGGCAACTACAAAATCATACAGAGTATTACTATATTACATGTACACAACAATTGAAAACCCAGAAGAATTCGCGGCAGAGCATTTAGCATTTTGTAATTCACTTGAATTAAAAGGTAGAATTCTTGTAGCAAAAGAAGGTATTAACGGAACTTGTTCTGGTACTGTAGAACAAACAGAGAAATACATGGAAGCTATGAACAACGATCCACGTTTTGACGGTATCGTATTTAAAATAGATGAAGCTGATGGTCATGCATTTAAGAAAATGCACGTGCGTCCTCGTCCAGAATTAGTTACACTTCGTCTAGAAGATGACATTAACCCACACGAAATCACTGGTAAGTATTTAGAGCCAAAAGATTTTTATGAAGCAATGAAGCAAGAAGATACAGTTATCATTGATGCACGAAATGATTATGAATTTGATTTAGGTCACTTCAAAGGTGCGATTAAACCTGATATCGAATCATTCCGTGAATTACCAGATTGGATTCGTGAAAATAAAGAAGTACTTGAAGGTAAAAAGATTTTAACGTACTGTACAGGCGGAATTCGTTGCGAGAAGTTTTCTGGTTGGTTAGTTCGTGAAGGTTATGAAGATGTAAGTCAGCTTCACGGCGGTATTGTAACGTACGGAAAAGACCCAGAAGTACAAGGTGAGCTTTGGGATGGACAATGTTACGTGTTCGATGAGCGTATCGCTGTACCAGTAAACCAAAAAGAACATGTTATCGTTGGTAAAGACTACTTTACAGGTGAACCTTGTGAGCGCTATGTAAATTGTGCCAATCCAGAATGTAACAAGAAAATTTTATGTTCTGAAGAAAACGAAGCGAAATATTTACGTGCATGTTCTCACGAATGCCGTGTAAGCCCACGTAACCGCTACGTAATACAACATGAATTAACGGAAGAACAAGTAGCTGCTGCATTAGAGAAAATCGAAGCAGGGAAGTAAGAGGAATTCGTGTAATAAAAAAGGGTACTCCAAACTTTATGTTGGAATATCCTTTTTATATTGTCCGGTTCAGCCTTTTGTCGGTTTCTGTCGGTAAGTCGATATATCTGGAAAATCGCCGATATATTTTGAGTTGCGCTGATATATTTAAAAAATCGCTGATATATTTCGAGATGCGCCGATATATCCGAAAAATCGCTGATAAAAATTTCAATTACTGTAGCGTACCACATACTTCAATGTAAAAATAATCTTCTTTATTTCGAATCATCTTTCTCTCTCACAGCAGAAAGTACAGTTTGTTTAACCCATGCTTTTCTTCGTTTATGTTGTAGACCCCATTGGTATAAACTTTGCGCACCTAAAATAAGTGAAATGACGATGCCGCTAATTGCTATTAAAAGCGCGAAAAATTCAAGTGGCGACGATATTTTGTTTGAATCGGTGTTTCTTAATAGGTCAATCATAGTAAACCCTAACATTTGGCCCACAACAGAGTAAAGCGTTAAAATTAATAATAAAAGACTATCCTTTTTAGAAGCGACATTTTCTTGATATTTAAACAAACTATCAAGATTTTGTTTTGCATTCGAGTATAAAACCTCGATGTTAAAAAGCTTTCTTAAGCGAAAGAAAATATCTTCACTCTGTGATTGGGATACGAGCTCTAAAGAAAAGTAATTCGCAGTAAATGAATTGATTGAATAAATTAATTTCTCGATTTCATTTGTATCTTTTTCAATGTTTAGTTCAGCATAAGCGTTTGCCATTTTTAACAAAACAATTTTATGAAATAGATTTAATAATAAAGCGTAATAAAACTCCCCATACATTTGACTCGCAAGCTTAGTAAATTCGTGTTCCCCCTCATTTGTTACACAGGTGAATATATGTTCTTCCATTATGAAATAGCGATTTGGAGCCCACCTCTGGTAAGCGTGTTGTTTTAAATAATCATGAATATAAGGAAGATTATTTGCACTTACATAAGCCTTGCCGTTACTTGTTAATCCAGAAAGGCTGGAAGTACGATAAACATCCACTTCGGTAAGCTCCATATCTGCTTTTATACATAGTAAAGTTTGAACGTACATTCTTTGATCTTCAAAGAAAGGAAAGGTTTGAAAGTAAGAACTTCTTAATCTCTTCTTCTCAAAGAAATCTGTTACGCCATGAAATAAATAACCAAAAATGAATCTTTCTACTTGGGAATATTTTTTTCCATTACATTCAATGCAAATCGTTTCATTTGTATCATTTTTAGTTTCAAGTACACGGAAGCGGGCGGCGAATTCAATTGCTTCTGATAATGTCATGTTTGGAGCGGTCTCTACTTCTGTCCGAATTGTTAAGAAGCCAAGCTCATAAGGACAAAGTGTTACGTCAATAGAATGAATCTTAAATGGAACGGAAATAAGATTTGTTGTTAAATGTCCAGTTAAATTAAGGTCTTTAGAATAGCGCTGCAACCCCTTTTGATGTTCTGAATGAGGAAATAAAATTTTATTTGTAAATGAAAGATAGTATGCTTCCATATTTTGATGTGAAACTTGAAACTTTCCATAGTATGTATTTTCATTTTCAAGATGATCGAGTCGAAAAGGGCGAAAGTCATTTTTCTGTAAGAAAGGGAACATATTTTGTTCATACCCAGTTTTAAAAGAAAACGGGAATATAAATTGAAATATAGCTGTTGTTACATCTTTTTCTTCAATTGTTTGTATTGCCTCCATTTACATTGTTTCCTTTCCATATATGCTATAAAAACAACATGCCCAAATTTATTTGAAAATAACCACTGTTTTATACTTGATTAAGAATGAAAATTCAGCTTATTTAGTAGGGGACATGTATAATGTTATGTATACTAAAAGTTATAAATTGATATTTTGAAAAGGGGGATGTTGTATGCGGATTTTAGTATTAGGAGCTGGCGGCGTTGGAGGATTTTTTGGGGGACGCTTAGTAGAAAAGAGAGAAGAGGTTACGTTTCTTGTTCGCAGTAAAAGGAAAAAACAATTGGAGGAAAGAGGACTTGTAATCCGCAGTGTTAACGGGGATTTTTCCTTCCAACCGAAATTAATAACGAAAGAAGATCGAACTGCTCCATTTGATGTCATTTTATTTTCAACAAAAGCGTATCACTTAAACGAGGCAATTCAAGATGTGAAGCCGTTTGTAGGTGAAAACACTGTAATCATTCCATTGTTAAATGGTATCGCTCATGTATCACTATTACAAAAAGAATTCGGCGAGGAAAAAGTAATTGGTGGTTTATGCTTTATCGAGACGACTTTAAACGATCAAGGAGAAATTGTACAAACTAGCACTGCCAACAGACTTGTGTTTGGAGAAATGAAGTCTCAAGATTCAGAGAGAATAAAGCATATTTCTAAAGCATTTGCAGGTACGAAATCTAGTTTTGTTTTAAGTGAAAACATTATGCAAGATATGTGGCATAAATATTTATTTATTACTGTAATGTCGGGTGTGACGACATTAATGCGGGCACCGATAGGACCGATTCGTGAAAGCGAAGGTGGACGCGATTTTATCCAAAACTTATTTGAAGAATGTATGCAAATTATGAGATGTATAGGAGCGCCAATTAAAGATAATATTGTCCAAGAACATATGAAAACAATTGATAAAATTTCGTATAATATGAAGTCATCGATGCAGCGTGATATGGAAAAAGGTTCGTCTATTGAAGCGAAGCACTTACAAGGATACTTACTAGATGTAGCAGAACAATTTTCTATAGAAGCACCATTATTAGGAGCAGTATATCAAAATTTGAAAGTGTATGAAGAAATGACCTTTAACAAATCAGCAATACAATTGGATGTATGAAAAAATAAAAAAGAAAGCAATATATAAGTGTATTGCTTTCTTTTTTTATGACAAATCATTTATTTCTTTTTGTTCTATCTGTCAAATTTATTTCCTGTTCACGTTTACCGTATAATTGATTAATTTCATTTGCTAATGCATCTAAATAGGAATCGGAAAAAATAGGCTTCTTTTCTTTAGACATATAGGTCTCCTTTATTGATTTTTTAGTATTCATTATGTATATTTACCGGCGGATTATGCGCAATCATTTTAATTTTTTCTTTTTAAAAATTTTTGTTTACATTTTGAAAATAAAGGAGTATTATAATCCACAGTTTCAATTTTCTAAATCGCTGAAACCGCATGGTACGGGGGACCCGTTCTTATGGATTAGTTCTTAATCCAATGGGGTGAATCCTTGAAAAAGGTAGGGCTACTCATAGGCCCGAATCCGACAGCTAACCTCGTAAGCGTTATATTGAGAAGGAAGGTGGAGCTTGTGCGACAAAAAAAATAATGTCTACAAGTCTATTTCGCTATGGCTTGTAGACATTTTTTGTTTTCTGAAGAAATAGTTTACTGGCTGTAACAAGCAGAATCGTTCGTACAAAATTATTGGAGAGTGGACAGCATTGGTTTCATCTATTAAAAGGTTTTTAATTGGAAGGCCCTTAAAATCAACTGAGTTAGGAGAGCAAAAGCTTAATAAAACGAAGGCGCTAGCCATTCTTTCTTCTGACGCATTGTCATCAGTTGCATATGGTCCAGAGCAAATATTAATTGCACTAGCAGGTGTTGGAGCGATCGCTTATTGGTATTCTATTCCGATAGCCATTGGGGTATTAGTATTATTGACAGCCCTTATTTTATCTTATCGTCAAATTATTTTTGCTTATCCGCATGGCGGAGGCGCGTATGTTGTATCAAAAGAAAATTTAGGGATGAATCCGGGCTTAATTGCTGGAGGATCTTTATTAGTCGATTATATTTTAACTGTTGCAGTAAGTGTGTCTGCAGGTACAGATGCGCTAACATCTGCTTTTCCTAGTTTACATGCACATAATGTAATCATTGCGATTATATTTGTTATATTTATTACCATCTTAAATTTAAGAGGGGTAACGGAATCAGCTTCCGTTTTAGCATATCCTGTTTATTTATTCGTTTTAGCATTATTTATATTAATTGGTGTAGGGATATATAATATTTTAACTGGTCACGTGTCACCGAATTTACACACGCCGATTGGAACACCAGTTGCAGGGATTAGTTTGTTTTTACTGTTACGAGCATTTGCATCAGGAAGTTCTGCTTTAACAGGTGTTGAAGCAATTTCAAACGCAATTCCAAACTTTAAAGATCCTGCACCTAACAATGCAGCGAAAACATTACTTGCAATGGGTGCATTACTTGCAGTTTTATTTTCAGGAATTGTGTTCTTAGCTTATTATTACGGAATTTCCCCAAGTAAAGAAGTAACAGTTGTTTCACAAATTGCTGAACAAACATTTGGACGTAATTTTATGTACTATTTTATACAAGGTACAACAGCTTTAATATTAATCCTTGCTGCTAACACAGGCTATTCTGCATTTCCACTATTAGCAGTTAACCTTGCAAAAGACAAATTTATACCGAGAATGTTTACGATAAGAGGAGACCGTCTAGGTTATTCAAATGGTATTATTATACTTGGAATTGCATCAATTATTTTAATTGTAGCTTTCCAAGGACAAACGGAACATTTAATCCCGTTATATGCAGTAGGCGTATTTATTCCATTTACCCTTTCTCAAAGTGGTATGGTATTAAAATGGCTTCGTGAAAAACCGGAAGGATGGGCTTTACGATTAACGGTCAATTTAATTGGTGCAGTCATTAGTTTTATCGTAATGAGTATGTTCTTTTTAACTAAATTCGCACAAGTTTGGTCAATTCTTATTTTCTTACCAGTTATTATCTTCTTATTCCATCGAATTAAGAAGCATTATGATGCAGTGGGTGATCAATTAAGCTTAAAAACTTGCGAACCTCTTATTCCAATTGAGGGGAATGTAATTGTCGTTCCGGTAGCTGGTATGACGCATGTAGTAGAGAATTCATTAAACTATGCGAAGTCTCTTTCTGCAGATCAAGTTATCGCTGTATATGTTGCTTTTGACAGAGAAGAGGAAAAGAAATTTGAAGAGAAATGGAAGAAGTGGCAACCTGAAGTAAGACTTGTTACTTTACATTCTCATTATAGAAGTATTATTCAACCGCTAACGAAGTTTATTGATACAGTACAATATAAAGCGAGTGAATCAAATTACCGAGTTACTGTCGTTATACCACAGTTCATTCCGAAAAAAGGTTGGCATAATATTCTCCATAATCAGTCTAGTTTACTCATTCGTGCGTATTTACTCTATAAAAGAAATGTTGTTATTACGACAGTTCCATATCATTTGAAAAAGTAAGAAGTTTTTTAAAGGATAGCTTTACGAAAGTGGAGCTATCCTTTTTGTGTATACGCTATGCATAATTGCATATGAGTCCAAAAGATATATTGATATAATTTTTGTATCTGTGAGTAAGTAGAGGTTTTTGTTGTGATATATGGATATTTTAATTGAAAAAGTGAAGTGGATTATATTTTGAAATAAAGACATGAAGGCTTGAAAATAAAGGGAATGAAAATACTTCTTTACGTTATATAAATAGCTGTGTTTAAATGACCTTACAGTACAAAACTTATATGAAAACAAAACGGAATTTCATATTTACGTACGTTATTTAGTTTAAGATGAATAATATTTTTATGTAATATATTCACTGTGTGAATGTGGAAATCGCTATAAAATAGAAATTTTATACAATGTTATTCATACTAATCACATATGAAAAAATAATAAAATGTTTTGTGACGATAAGTAAGTACTGTAGCAATACGAGAGAGGTGGTTCATACATGGATTGCGGTGAGAACGTTCTCTATTTTAACCATCTCAAATTATGGGTAAGAAAATAGAATAATAAAATGCGATAGTAATAGTTGCTAATACATAGGAGGAGTTAAAGTGAAAAAGACTTTAATTACAGGGTTATTGGTTACAGCAGTATCTACGAGTTGCTTCATTCCTGTAAGCGCTTACGCTAAAGAGGGGCAACCAGAAGTGAAAACAGTATATGCACAAAATGTAATTGTTCCAAATACATTATCCAATTCAATTAGAATGTTAGGATCACAGTCACCACTTATACAAGCATATGGACTAGTAATTTTACAACAGCCAGACATTAAGGTGAATGCGATGAGTAGTTTGACGAATCATCAAAAATTTGCAAAGGCAAATGTAAGAGAGTGGATTGATGAATATAATCCGAAGCTAATCGACTTAAATCAAGAGATGATGAGATATAGTACTAGATTTAATAGTTATTATAGTAAACTCTATGAACTAGCAGGAAACGTAAATGAAAATGAACAGGCAAAAGCAGATTTTACAAATGCATATGGAAAATTACAATTGCAAGTACAAAGCATCCAAGAGAGTATGGAGCAAGATTTATTAGAGCTAAATCGATTTAAAACAGTATTAGACAAAGATAGTAATAACTTATCGATAAAGGCTGATGAAGCAATAAAAACACTACAAGGATCAAGTGGAGATATTGTGAAGTTAAGAGAAGATATTAAAAGAATTCAAGGGGAAATTCAAGCTGAACTAACTACTATATTGAATAGACCTCAAGAAATTATTAAAGGTTCTATTAATATCGGTAAACAAGTATTTACAATTACAAATCAAACTGCACAAACGAAAACGATTGATTTCGTTTCTATCGGTACTTTAAGTAATGAAATTGTAAATGCTGCAGATAGCCAAACGAGAGAAGCAGCTCTTCGCATTCAGCAAAAGCAAAAAGAGCTACTACCACTTATTCAAAAGTTATCACAAATTGAAGCAGAGGCGACACAAATTACATTCGTTGAAGATCAAGTAAGTAGCTTTACAGAACTAATTGATCGTCAAATTACAACATTAGAAACGTTGTTAACGGATTGGAAAGTTTTAAACAATAATATGATCCAAATTCAAAAGAATGTTGAAGAAGGCACATATACAGATAGTAGTTTACTACAAAAACATTTCAACCAAATTAAAAAAGTAAGTGATGAAATGAATAAACAAACGAATCAATTTGAAGATTACGTTACAAACGTTGAAGTACATTAAAAATAAGTAACGATATAGGGAGAGAAGAAAAATGACAAAAAAACCTTATAAAGTAATGGCTCTATCAGCACTTATGGCAGTATTTGCAGCAGGAAACATTATGCCAGCTCATACGTATGCAGCTGAAAGTACAGTGAAACAAGCTCCAGTTCATGCGGTAGCAAAAGCTTATAATGACTATGAGGAATACTCATTAGGACCAGAAGGCCTAAAAGATGCAATGGAAAGAACAGGTTCAAATGCTTTAGTAATGGATCTGTACGCTTTAACAATTATTAAACAAGGTAATGTTAACTTTGGAAATGTATCGTCTGTTGATGCGGCTTTAAAAGGGAAAGTGATTCAGCACCAGGATACAGCTAGAGGAAATGCGAAGCAATGGTTAGATGTACTAAAGCCACAGCTTATTTCAACGAATCAAAATATCATTAATTACAATACGAAATTCCAAAACTATTACGATACTTTAGTTGCTGCGGTAGATGCAAAAGATAAAGCGACTCTTACGAAAGGTTTAACTAGATTATCAAGTAGTATTAATGAAAATAAAGCGCAAGTAGATCAGTTAGTAGATGACTTGAAGAAATTCCGAAATAAAATGACGTCCGATACGCAAAACTTTAAGGGAGACGCAAATCAAATTACATCTATTTTAGCTAGTCAAGATGCAGGAATCCCGCTTCTGCAAAATCAAATTACAACGTACAATGAAGCAATTAGTAAATATAATGCAATTATTATCGGTTCATCAGTTGCGACAGCTCTAGGGCCAATTGCCATTATTGGTGGTGCAGTAGTGATTGCTACAGGTGCAGGAACGCCGTTAGGAGTCGCGTTAATTGCAGGTGGTGCAGCAGCTGTAGGCGGTGGTACAGCTGGTATCGTATTAGCGAAGAAAGAACTTGATAATGCACAAGCTGAAATTCAAAAAATAACAGGACAAGTTACAACTGCTCAATTAGAAGTAGCTGGGTTAACGAACATTAAGACACAAACGGAGTATTTAACAAATACAATTGATACTGCAATTACAGCGTTGCAAAACATTTCAAACCAATGGTACACAATGGGATCAAAATACAATTCTTTACTTCAAAATGTAGATTCAATTAGTCCGAATGACCTTGTTTTCATTAAAGAAGATTTAAACATTGCGAAAGATAGCTGGAAAAACATTAAAGACTATGCAGAAAAGATTTATGCTGAAGATATTAAAGTAGTAGATACGAAAAAAGCTTAATTAAATACAAATCGTTAGAGCGTTACGTATTGATGAAAGATTTGAAGCTCCTGTTCAGTTGTGAGCAGGAGCTTTTTATCCGACTTTAATGGGCGGTAAGACCCCCACCTCAAAATGCAGCGAAAGCAAAGAATTTAGGTGGGGATTGGGCTGCCCCTAAAAGTCCGATTGATTCAACTAATAATCAGTGGGGGATGAAGAAAACCCCCACTGATTAAAGTTTCACTTTATACCCTTATAAAGAAAACAGGTGAAAAGTATGCAGAAACAATTTTATAAAAAATGTCTTTTAACGTTAATGATGGCTGGGGTGGCAACGAGTAATGCATTTCCTTTACATCCTTTTGCAGCAGAACAAAATGTAAAAACATTGCAAGAAAGTGCGAAAAATTATTCGTTAGGGCCAGCTGGATTCCAAGATGTAATGGCGCAAACGACATCGAGCATATTCGCAATGGACTCCTATGCAAAATTAATTCAAAATCAGCAAGAGACTGATTTGAGTAAAATAAGTTCGATTAATAGTGAGTTTAAAGGAAATATGATTCAGCACCAACGAGATGCAAAAATTAACGCGGCGTATTGGTTAGATCATATGAAGCCGCAAATTATGAAAACGGATCAAAATATTATTAATTACAATAACACTTTTCAAGCGTATTATAATAGTATGCTAATTGCGATTGATCAAAAAGATAGCGTAAAGTTAAAAGCGGATTTAGAAACATTGTATGCGGATATTGTAAAGAATCAAAATGAGGTAGATGTATTATTAGGTAATTTGAAAGCCTTTCGCGATAGAATGGCGAAAGATACAAATAGCTTTAAAGCGGATACAAATCAACTAACCTCGATTTTAGCAAGTACGAATGCTGGTATTCCAGCTTTAGAGCAACAAATTAATACATATAACGATTCAATTAAAAAGAGTAATGATATGGTTATCGCTGGTGGTGTACTTTGTGTAGCGTTAATAACATGCCTTGCTGGCGGACCGATGATTGCCGTTGCGAAAAAAGATATTGCAAATGCAGAAAGAGAAATTGCCAATTTAAAGGATAGAATTTCTGGCGCACAAGCAGAGGTCGCAATTTTAACAGATGTAAAAAATAAAACAACAAACATGACTGAAACGATTGATGCAGCAATTACAGCATTGCAAAACATATCAAATCAATGGTATACAGTAGGGGCAAAATATAATAATTTACTACAAAACGTAAAAGGAATTAGTCCGGAAGAATTTACCTTCATAAAAGAAGATTTGAATACAGCGAAAGATAGCTGGAAAGACGTAAAAGATTATACAGAAAAATTACATGAAGGTGTGGCGAAGTAAACAGTGGGCTAGTTCCGCTGTTTATTTTTTTATCCTGTTTTTGTGAGGGTGGACTTGTAACTTGATATATAAATTTCTGATCAAGTCTTTTATATTTAATGTTTTAATGAAAAAAGCTATACTGTAAGCAAAACTGAAAATTGGAAAGGAAATACTAGAACATGGAAAATTATCTATTATTTATCCTTACAGCAATGTTAATCATAATGATGCCTGGTCCTGGTTTTGCACTAGTTACAAAAAATACTATCTCGCATGGTAAGAGTGGTGGGATAAAGACAGTTTTAGGAACGATATCTGGAATGATGATTCATACAATAATGGCTACGTTAGGACTTTCTGCTATTCTAATGAAATTTGCTATGTTATTTACATTTATAAAATGTGCTGGGGCTTTTTATTTAATTTACTTAGCTGTAAAGTCAATTAAAAGTGCCTTACATAAAAAAGAAGATATGTCGGGTCCAATAGAAATGGACTCTAAGAATATTGGGGCAATTAAAAGCTTTAGACAAGGATTTACTACGGCAATTTTAAATCCAAAAACTGCTGTGTTCTTCCTTAGTTTTTTACCTCAATTTATTGTAAGTAATCAAAATCATTTCCTCCAATTTCTTTTATTAGGAGTCACATTTACG
The DNA here is from genome assembly GCF_022663305.1 of Bacillus cereus group sp. BfR-BA-01408. Taxonomy (NCBI): domain Bacteria; kingdom Bacillati; phylum Bacillota; class Bacilli; order Caryophanales; family Bacillaceae; genus Bacillus; species Bacillus cereus group sp. BfR-BA-01408. The sequence continues at coordinate 43,530 of NZ_JAKUFF010000001.1, forward strand.
ACTTTGACAGCAATATGGTATTTGCTTTATATCTCGCTAATACGTCAATTAAGAACTTTTTTAAGAAAAGAACGAGTGAACCGTATAATGGAGGGTATTACGGGCGCAGTATTATTAGTATTTGGGGTTAGATTATTTTTCCAAAAATAAATATGTATATGAAAAGAGAAATAATCAATAGTGGTTATTTCTCTTATTTATTCTAAAACTATACTATTTTACAATTAATTTCACACTTACATACTAATTTGAGTTTTAAAAATGAGTTTCTCAATAATCCGACCTGTTTGCTTAATAAAAAGATTCTACATTATGGGAGCCGAGTCGCCCGTAAACGCCTAATTTGTGAGGGATGATAATCAGTAGGGGAGGGACAAAATCCCCATTGATTAAATTTCATTGTATATACTAAGCGGAGTAGAAGTTCAGGTATATAAAATTCTGTAGTCGAAATTTATTACATAAAGCTGTATAATGCTTGTAACGAAAGGGAAATACAGGAAAGGATTTGTATTGAGTTACTATGGATAAAGATAAACAACAATTAAGCGTTGAGGTTGCAAGATTATATTATCAATCAGATTATAGTCAGCAAGAAATTGCTAACAAACTAAATATTTCAAGACCGACTATCTCTAGATTATTAAAGTACGCGAAAGAAAAAGGATTTGTTCAAATTAGTATAGCTGATCCATTTGCTGATTTAGATAACGTTGGAAATTTACTGAAAGAAAAGTACAATTTGTTAGAGGCGCATGTCGTTTTTTCTCCAGTGCCAGAATACGCAACGATTACAGCGTATATTAGTAAATATGCAGCTGAGTATATGGAAAAGACGGTTAAAAATGGTGATATCGTTGGTGTAAGCTGGGGAATGACGATGTATGAAATCGCTAGAAAAATCGTACCGCAACATGTAAAAGGTGTAGAAGTCGTTCAGTTAAAAGGTGGTATTAGTCATTCGAGTGTAAATACATATGCGAATGAAACAATTGCTTTATTTGCAGATGCTTTTCAAACGACGCCAAGAAATCTACCTCTTCCAGTTATATTTGATAATGCAGTGACAAAGGAATTAGTAGAGCAGGATCGACATATTCATCACATTATCGAAATGGGGAAACAAGCGAATATTGCAATTTTCACTGTAGGGACAGTGCGAGACGAAGCGCTATTATTCCGATTAGGTTATTTCGATAAGGATGAAACAAGTTTACTCAAAAAACAATCGGTCGGTGACATTTGTTCACGTTTCTTTGATGGGGATGGAAATATTAGTAGTGAAGAAATTAATAAGCGGACCATTGGAATTGAGTTAGAGGAACTGAAATTAAAGAAACGTTCTATTTTAGTTGCTGGTGGTAATAGAAAAATAAAAGCAATTGATGGTGCGTTACGTGGCGGATATGCAAATGTATTAATTATCGATCAGCATACAGCAAAAGAATTGTTACATTATGAAAAAGGTTAGAAATAAAAGGCTTTCTCAAGATATTAATTTTGAGAAAGCCTTTTATTTTGTTATGTATGAATTATGGGAGTGCTGTTTGAATACAAATTGCCTTTTTAAAAATAATTATGGATATTGAGATACATACTACCATTGTTAATATAAAAGTTTTGATTTTAAATAGGAAGTGTTTCTTAGTTAGAATGAGCTTTATTTACTATAGGAAAATTCCTTTTTTAAAAAGAATGAACAAAATTTCAAAAGTGTATTTACATTTGTTCAACTAAGAGTTAGAATGAAGTTGTTAAAAGATATGAGGAGTGAAGATAATGAACATTGCAAAGTTAATTGACCATACAATTTTAAAAGCTAATACTACTAAAGAAGATGTTATGAAAGTAATCGAAGAAGCAAAGGAATATAAATTCGCTTCTGTTTGTATTAATCCTACATGGGTAAAGCTAGCTGCTGAGGAATTAGCTGGACATGATGTAGATGTTTGTACTGTAATCGGTTTCCCATTAGGCGCAAGTACTACTGAAACAAAAGCTTTCGAAACAAAAGATGCTATCGCAAAAGGTGCAACTGAAGTTGACATGGTAATCAACGTAGGCGCTTTAAAAGATGGCGACGACGAACTTGTCGAAAAAGACATTTATGAAGTAGTACAAGCAGCAAAAGGAAAAGCTCTTGTAAAAGTAATCATTGAGACTTGCCTATTAACAGATGAAGAGAAAGTACGCGCTTGTGAATTATCAGTAAAAGCTGGTGCTGATTTCGTAAAAACTTCAACTGGATTCTCAACTGGCGGAGCAACTGCTGAAGATATCGCATTAATGCGTAAAACAGTTGGACCAAACGTTGGTGTAAAAGCATCTGGTGGCGTTCGTACACGTGAAGATGCAGAAAAAATGGTAGCTGCTGGAGCTTCTCGCGTTGGAGCAAGTGCTAGTGTTGCAATCGTATTAAATGATGCAAAAGGTGCTACAGATAACTACTAATCATTAATGATGTTAAAAGCAATAGATACACAAAGTAAAGTGTATCTATTGCTTTAACAATTGAAAAAGATGTAAGCGGATACGAATGGGAGGAGACGGCTTATGAAATACTTAATCGGTGTTTTAGGCCTCGTATTGATTTTAGGTATCGCTTGGCTTGCTAGTAATGATAGAAAAAAAGTCAAATATCGCCCAATCATAACGATGGTTATATTACAATTCATTTTGGGGTTTTTATTATTAAATACAAGTGTAGGGAATATATTAATTAGTGGAATAGCAGATGGTTTTGGAGAACTATTAAAATATGCCGCTGACGGTGTGAATTTCGTATTTGGTGGATTAGTAAATCAAAAAGAGTTTTCGTTCTTTTTAAGTGTATTAATGCCAATCGTATTTATATCAGCCTTAATAGGTATTTTGCAGCACATTAAAGTATTACCTATTATTGTGAAATCTATCGGTCTAACATTAAGTAAAGTAAATGGAATGGGGAAACTAGAATCATATAACGCTGTTGCATCTGCGATTTTAGGACAATCTGAAGTATTTATTTCAGTTAAGAAACAATTAGGGTTATTGCCAGAGAAAAGAATGTATACATTATGTGCATCAGCAATGTCTACCGTTTCTATGTCTATCGTTGGGTCATATATGGTGTTATTAAAACCACAATATGTTGTAACCGCTTTAGTGCTTAACTTATTCGGTGGCTTCATCATTGCTTCTATCATTAACCCGTATGAAGTTACTGAGGAAGAAGATATGTTAGAAGTACAAGAGGAAGAGAAAAAGACTTTCTTTGAAGTATTAGGAGAATACATTATAGATGGATTTAAAGTTGCGATTACAGTAGCAGCTATGTTAATTGGTTTCGTTGCTCTTATCGCATTCATTAATGCAGTATTTAAAGGTGTAATCGGTATTTCATTCCAAGAGATTCTTGGTTATGTATTTGCGCCATTTGCATTTATTATGGGTGTACCTTGGCATGAAGCTGTTAATGCCGGAAATATTATGGCAACAAAATTAGTATCAAATGAATTTGTCGCTATGACAGATTTAGCACAAGGGAACTTTAATTTCTCAGATAGAACGACAGCGATTATATCTGTATTCTTAGTTTCATTTGCAAACTTCTCTTCAATTGGAATTATTGCAGGGGCAGTTAAGAGCTTAAATGAAAAGCAAGGGAATGTAGTCGCAAGATTTGGTTTGAAGTTGCTTTTCGGTGCAACATTAGTAAGTTTCTTATCAGCAACAATCGTAGGCTTATTATTTTAATAGATTCATATCTTATAAAAAGGAATGGTGATTGTAATGAGAATGGTAGATATTATTGCGAAAAAACGTGACGGTAAAGAATTAACGACTGAAGAAATCAAATTCTTTATTAATGGATATACAAATGGAAGTATTCCTGATTATCAAGTGAGTGCACTTGCAATGGCAATCTTCTTTAAAGATATGACAGATCGTGAGCGTGCAGATTTAACGATGGCGATGGTGGAGTCTGGAGAAACGATCGACTTATCAGCAATTGAAGGAATTAAAGTAGACAAACATTCAACTGGCGGTGTTGGTGATACAACAACATTAGTATTAGGACCATTAGTAGCTGCTTTAGATGTACCAGTAGCAAAAATGTCTGGTCGTGGTTTAGGACATACAGGCGGAACAATTGATAAATTAGAAGCGGTAGAAGGATTCCACGTTGAAATTACGAAAGAGCAGTTCATTGATATTGTAAACCGTGACAAAGTAGCTGTTATTGGACAAACAGGAAACTTAACACCTGCAGATAAAAAGATTTATGCATTACGCGATGTAACCGGAACGGTTAACTCAATTCCTTTAATCGCAAGTTCAATTATGAGTAAAAAAATTGCAGCTGGTGCTGACGCAATCGTACTTGATGTAAAAACAGGTGCTGGCGCATTCATGAAAACAGAAGAAGATGCAAAAGAATTAGCGCATGCAATGGTACGTATCGGAAATAATGTAGGACGTCAAACTATGGCTGTTATTTCAGATATGTCACAACCACTTGGTTTTGCAATTGGTAACGCTCTAGAAGTGAAAGAAGCGATTGATACGTTAAAAGGTGAAGGTCCAGAAGATTTAACAGAATTAGTACTCGTATTAGGAAGTCAGATGGTCGTACTTGCGAAAAAAGCAAATACATTAGAAGAAGCTCGTGAAATGCTAATTGAAGTGATGAAGAACGGAAAAGCAACTGAGAAGTTTAAAGAGTTCTTAAGCAATCAAGGCGGAGATAGCTCAATTGTAGACAATCCAGAAAAAATGCCACAAGCGAAATATGTAATTGATGTACCTGCTAAAACTTCAGGTGTTATTTCTAACATTGTTGCAGATGAAATCGGTATCGCAGCTATGCTACTTGGTGCTGGCCGTGCAACGAAAGAAGATGAAATTGATTTAGCAGTAGGGTTAATGTTACGTAAAAAAGTGGGCGATGCAGTAAAAGAAGGCGAGCCGTTCGTAACGATTTACGCAAATCGCGAAAATGTAGAAGATGTAAAAGCTAAAATTTATGAGAACATTTCTATTGCTGAAACAGCAGTGGCTCCTAAATTAGTGCATACAGTTATTACTGACTAATCATCATTACACTTACTTTGAGGAGGAAATAATATGGATAAGAAAAAATATATTGAAGAAGCAAATAAAATGTTAGAAAAAGCATATATTCCGTATTCGAAATTTCCTGTTGGTGCAGCGTTAGTTACGAAAGAAGGGAAAATCTATACTGGTTGTAATATAGAAAATGCTTCTTATGGCTTATGTAACTGTGCAGAAAGAACAGCGATCTTTAAAGCAGTATCAGAAGGTGAGCGCGACTTTAGTTACTTAGTTATTACAGGAGAAACGGACGGACCGATTTCACCGTGTGGTGCTTGTAGACAAGTAATTGCTGAATTCTGTGAACCGAAAATGCCTGTATTACTAACGAATGTAAAAGGCGATGAAAAAGAAGTGACTGTTGAGCAATTACTGCCAGGTGCTTTCTCAATAGAAGATTTAAAATAAGTTGAAAAACCATTCCACAAATATAAATTGTGGAATGGTTTTTTTATATTTAAATGTTGAATGTAATATTTTGTTCATATTCCGTTCATAAACTTTGCGTAAAATGATTGCAGCGAATAATAGAAAGTTTACAGCAGGAGGAATAGAATGAAGAAATTATATAATGCAGCATTCAGCTACTTAATTATCGGTTTATTATCAGGAGTTTTTGCAAGAGAGTACTCGAAAGCACAAGGAATTAAAGGATCCACAATGTTGCAATTGGTGCATACACATGTATTAGTGCTCGGTTTCGTATTCTTTTTAATTGCTTTAGCTTTATGTAAAGTGTTTCATGTACAAGAAACAAAGAGTTTTCGTGCGTGGTTTGTTGTTTATAATGTAGGATTACTTTTTACTATTGCTACAATGCTATGGAGAGGTCTTCTGCAAGTAAATGGAACTGACTTTAACGGTTTAAGCCATATGGCTGGATTAGGTCATGTTATTATAAGTATCGGGCTCGTTTGGTTTATGATTTTGCTCAAAAAGTCTGTTAAATAGATAGGAGTGGAAAGTATGATAGCACTTTTATCAAGTATTGTAGCAGTTTGTATGGCTGTTGGAGTAATGTTTCTACGTTTTAAAGCAGCGAAAAAGCCGGTAACGAAAAAGAAAATTATATTGCCGCCAATTTTTATGAGTACTGGCGCAATGATGTACTTCTTACCAGAGTTTCGATTAACATCGTTAGAAATAGTAGAAGCAATTACTGTAGGACTTATTTTCTCTATATTCCTTATTAAAACAACGAAGTTTGAGATAAGAAGTGAACAAATATATATGAAACCGTCAAAAGCATTTATATTTATTTTAGTCGGATTATTAGCTGTACGAGTAGCGTTGAAATCATATTTAAGTCAATCGATTGATTTAGCGGAGTTAAGTGGAATGTTTTTCTTACTTGCATTTGCCATGATTGTGTCGTGGAGAATTGCGATGTATCGTTCGTTTACTAGATTAGAAAAGACAATAAAAAGAGCTGGAATTTCTAAATAGGAAATCCAGCTCTTTTTATGTTTTATTAAAATTCTTTAGCGCGGAACTCATTTGCTTAATTTTAAACGTATTTGAGCATCTTGTAATGCCGCTGGTGTAACGTTATGACCATTTTGATCCACAATTTTTGTGTTTAATAAAATGGAATCTAAGCTTCCACGAAATGTTTGTGTATAGTTTTGACGCAACATTTGTTGTTCTTGTTTTTCATCAACTGTTAATCCAGTAGTTTTTTCTTTTTTTGATAATTCGTTAATACGGAATAAAATGTTTTTCATTTGTTTCACCTCTAGTTAAATTTAATCACATTAGTTACTTACTAATGTATAGTTATTGTAACGTGTAATTTTAATTATGTCAACACCATCAAAAAAAGGTTAAAAATTGACGAAAAATTGTAATAATAATAAAATGAATTGATTAGATCATTAGTTTTTTTATTATACATAGAACGCTAGGGGGATTATTATGAAATCAACATTTTTTGCTCAAAATAGAGAACGATTAGTAAACACATTACCAGAGGAATCTATTACTATTTTATTTGCTGGACAAGCACCTCATATGTCAGCGGATGCACATTATAAATTTGTGCCGAATCGAAACTTTTACTATGTAACAGGGATCGATGAACCAAATGTTATTTTCATGTTGAAGAAAGTTGGAGGTAGTGTAGAGGAAACACTTTTCATTGAAAAGTCAGATCCAGTAATGGAAAAGTGGGTCGGTAAAACAGTTTCTAACGAAGAAGCAGAGAAAATTTCAGGTATAAAGAAAGTTGTATATTTAGATAGCTTTGAAAAGACAATGTCAAATGTACTTTTTACAGAAAATGTGAAGCATCTATATTTAGATTTAGAGTGTCGTGAGTGGAATGGTACGGAGACAAAAACATTAGCATTTGCTAAACATGTAAGAGAACAATATCCACACGTAACAATTGGTAATGTATATCCGAATATTTGTGAATTGCGAGTGTTTAAAACAGAAGAAGAAATTGAAATTATGAAAGAAGCGATTGCTGTAACGAAAGAAGGTATTTACAATGTACTTAAGCATGCAAAAGCAGACATGATGGAGTATGAATTAGAAGCTCAGTTTGATTTCACATTGAAATCATCTGGCATTAAACATCATGCGTTCAATACAATTTTGGCAAGTGGGAAAAATGCTACAGTTCTTCATTATGAAGATAATGATGCGCAAATTCAAAATGGTGATTTAGTATTACTAGATTTAGGTGCTCAAAAAGACTACTATAACGCTGATATTAGTTATACATTCCCGGCAAATGGAACATTCTCTAGTCGCCAAAAACAAATTTATAATATCGTATTAAAAGCATTAAAAGAAACAACAGAGATTATTAAGCCAGGCTTAAAGTTCGCTGCATTAAATGAGCATGCTAAAAAAGTACTCGCAGAAGGGTGTAAAGCGGTTGGTTTAATTCAAGAAGATGAAGAGTTATCAAAATACTATTATCATGGTGTCAGCCATTTCCTTGGCCTAGATACGCATGATGTAGGAACATATAAAGATAGGGTGTTAGAAGAAGGTATGGTTATAACAATTGAACCTGGTCTTTATATTGAAGAAGAATCAATTGGAATTCGTATTGAAGATGATATTCTTGTAACGAAAGATGGACATGAAAACTTGTCAAAAGATATCATTAGAGAAGTGGAAGAGATTGAAGAGTTTATGAGAGAAAATAATGTACATGTAAAAAAAGATGAGGTTGTTACGAAATAATAAGTAGAAAAGGTGCTCAATTTTGAGCGCCTTTTTATTTTGTTCATTTTAAATCTCCATATTTTCTTGAAAATCATCTTCAATTTATAAAGTAAATTATATTATAAATGTCAATGTATATGTTGATCATGCCCGGGTGAAGGCGGGGGAGTATGATCTGGGAATGTCACGAATACGGCAACGATAATTACCACACTAATTGATAGTAATAACAAAAAACGCCTTTGGATAAAGGCAGAAAAAGTTTCTGATAAAAGTTGAATCATACATGACATAGTTATTGTTATCGTAAGTAAAAGGCTAATAAACAGTATACTGTGAGCTTGTTGAGCATTTAACATTTCTGTAATCATTGCTCCCATCATACTTGCCATTAATCCAGAGAACATGCCTTCTAAAGCAGTATATAGGTGAAAACGTAGACCTACTAAAAAACCGATACAACCACTAATCGAAATCGCAAGCAAAGTAGAATAGAGTAATTCTCCTTTAAAAAGAATACCTAAATAAAATCCTATGCTTAAACCGATACTCATACTAAAAGACATGATAAATACCATATACTCCATTAGGGTACCGTTACGTTTAGAAATATATGATGTGATAATAATCGGGATACAACAAAGTGTTAAGGCAGTTAACGTATAAGCAAACATCATGATACCTCCCTGTCTTATCGTTCATTTCATCATATGTTCATATGGAGAGAAATCATGCGTATTTAAATCTGCATATTATCTGCACAATTTAATTAATGTGAGTAAGAAGGCTCCTGATTTTTTGGGACGTCTTTTTAATTATGAGCATGTGAATGTAAGAGTTAAATGAAGAGTTTCTATTGTGAAGCCATAAAGAATAAGCGTATAATATTATAGTTATCCCATTACAGGGAGTAACCCGCGAATGATAAATAAGATTGTTGTTTTATCATCGTCTCTAAACAGATAGACAATGAAAGTAACACTGGAATACAGATAGGGAGTTATACAATGAAATTAATTATTGCCGAGAAACCAGATCAAGGTTTGGCTCTTGTTTCACAGTTTAAATATCGCCGGAAAGATGGTTATTTAGAAGTAGAAGCAAATGAGTTATTTCCAAATGGAGCGTACTGTACATGGGCAATTGGTCATTTGACGCAGTTATGTAATCCAGAACATTATCATGCAGAGTGGAAAAAATGGTCACTTAATACGTTACCGATGATTCCAGAGCGTTTTCAATTTGAAGTAACAAAATCAAAGTATAAGCAATTTAACGTTGTGAAACAGCTGTTACATAATCCTCAGGTAACAGAAATTATTCACGCGGGCGATGCTGGACGTGAAGGGGAATTAATCGTACGAAACATTATTAATCTTTGTAACGTGCAAAAGCCGATGAAGCGCTTATGGATTTCGTCTTTAACAAAGCAAGCTATTTATCAAGGATTTAAAAACTTGCTTGATGAATCAGACACGATTAATACGTATTACGAAGCATACACAAGATCTTGTGCTGACTGGGTTGTTGGTATGAATGCATCACGTGTGTTTAGTATTTTGTTAAAGAAAAAAGGAATGAATGATGTATTTTCAGCTGGTCGTGTACAAACACCGACACTCGCGTTAATCGTAAAGCGTGAAAAGGAAATAGAAAACTTTAAGTCAGAGTCGTTTTGGGAAGTATTTGCAACCTTTAATATTGAAGGCAAGAAGTATGAGGGGAAATGGGAGAAGGATAGTGAATCCCGCTTAAAAGACCCTGATATGGCGAATAAAATTGTGGCATTTTGCCAAGGAAAACCGGCGGTAGTAAAGGAAATGAAAACGGAGCGTAAAGAATTTCAGCCTCCGCTTTTATTTAACTTATCATCACTACAGGCAACGGCAAATAAAGCATTTAAATTCTCACCGAAAAAGACGCTTGATATAACGCAAGCACTATATCAAAAAGGAATTGTCTCTTATCCTCGTTCAGATTCCAACTATGTTACACAAGGTGAAGCGGCAACATTCCCTGATATTTTACAGAAGTTAAGTCAGTTTGATGAATATAAAGGTTTATTACCAGCTCCGGTTGAATCGATTATGAATAATAAGCGTTATGTGAATGAAAAGAAAGTAACAGATCACTACGCCATTATTCCGACAGAGCAAGTTACAAACCCAAGCAAATTATCAGGTGATGAAAAGAAAATTTACGATATGATCGTAAGAAGACTGATTGCCGCTCATTATGAAGTTGCAATCTTTGACTATACAACGATTGTAACGCTTGTAGATGAACGTGCTGAATTTATTTCAAAAGGAAAACAGCAAATTCAAGAAGGATGGCGTAAAGTTATTTTCCAAGACGATAAAGATGACGAAACCATTCTTCCAATTGTAGCTGAAGGTGAAGAAGGAAAAGTTGTAAAGGTGAAAGTGAAAGAAGGAAAAACACAACCACCGAAGCGTTATACAGAAGGACAACTTATTACGTTAATGAAAACAGCTGGTAAGTATTTAGAGAACGAAGAGCTTGAGAAAGTATTAAAGAAAACAGAAGGTTTAGGTACGGAAGCAACTCGCGCTGGAATTATTACGATGCTGAAAGACCGTAAATATATAGATGTGAAGAAAAACCAAGTGTATGCAACCGATAAAGGAAAAGTATTAATTACTGCAATCGGTGATAAAATACTGGCTTCACCAGAAATGACAGCGAAATGGGAGCAGCGCCTTGCGGAAATTGGGGAAGGTACAGCATCACCAGCAACTTTTATGGAACAAACGAAAAAATTATCAGCTAAAATTATTGAAGATGCGGTTGAAATGTCTGAGAAGTGGGATTTCACCGGATTACATGTTGAATCGATTGAGCGAAAAGGATCAAAATTTACAACAGGTAAAAAGGTTGGTAGCTGTAAAAAATGTGATGGCGACGTGATTGATAAGTCAACGTTTTACGGCTGTTCTAATTACAACACGACACAATGTGACTTTACCATTTCGAAGAAGATATTAAGTAAAACAATTTCGCAAAAGAATATGACAAAGCTTTTAAAAGGTGAAAAGACCGATTTAATTAAAGGCTTTAAAAAGGGCGAGAAAACATTTGATGCGAAGTTAGAGTGGAAAGATAATAAGATTAATTTTGTGTTTGAGAATTAAGTTGTCAACAAATAAAAAAGTCCTTTACTTAGATGAAGTGAAAGTTATTCACAGTACAAGAAGGTATATGTTTAGAAATGAAGTTACTTGTTAGATTATATGGGAAAAAGCATGACAACTTTATGTCATGCTTTTTGTTTTTACAAAAATGGTTCATTCGCTAAGGGTTTTGATGTGTTAGGTGAAAACTTATTACACTAGAGAAAAATTTAAATGATGAATCTTTTTTATATATTGTAAAATACGTATTTAGTATAAAAAAATAAACAAACGATCAGTCTATAAAATGCTAATTTGGGCAGATGTCTGAAGACTTATATATAACGTTAATTTTTTGTTTCTAAATAATATTTTTCAGAACACAAAAGTGAGTGATTACTCACTTTTGTGTTGACTTTAATATTTGTGTTTCTTATAATAAGTTCAGTGAGTGATTACTCACTTTTTTAAAAGGAGGAATAGAATTGTCAAATCCAATTTTTGATACAATACTTGCTCAAGGTCTCATAAAAGGTAAGACAGAAAAGCAGCAAAGGATTATTGAGACAACGATTAAATTGTTTGCTGAGAAAGGTTATGCTAATACATCGACAGCAGAGATAGCAAAAGTTGCAGGCGTATCCGAAGGAACAATTTTTAAGCATTATGGAAAGAAAGACCAATTATTACTTTCTGTTATTTTACCGTTTGTAAATGACTTTTTCCCGAACATGGCTAAGGAATTGATAGAGGAAACTATGTTAGAACAGACAACATCTTTTGAGGAGTTTTTACGCAATTTATTGAAAAATAGGGTTGCTTTTATTACGGAAAATAAAGAAATATTTCGAGTCATTGTTAAGGAGATTATTTATAAAGAAGAATTGAAAAAAGAGCTAAAACCATACTTTATAAAACATGTTCCTGTATTATTTGAAAATTTTGAAAATATTGTAGAACAATTCAAAGAGCAAGGAGAGCTGATTGATCTTCCAGCTGATCGAATCTTAAAGATGTTATTTACCTTACTGGCAGGATTTTTTGTTTCTCGTTTTGTACTCATGGAAAATCACATTATTAGTGAAGAGGAAATTGAGGATGTCGTTCAATTTGTTATGAACGGGATAAAAAATAAGTAGTCTGTCGAGTAACACGAAGTGTTAGTACGAAAATAAAATTAAACATGAAGGGAGCTATTCATATGCCTGTCATACAGATTGATAATTTAACAAAAGATTATGGTCATAATCGCGGCGTATTCGATGTTTCGATTAAGGTAGAAAAAGGTGAAGTGTATGGCTTTTTAGGACCGAATGGAGCCGGGAAGACGACGACAATTCGGCATATTATGGGTTTTTCTCGTCCTCAAGTCGGAAAAATCTCTGTAAATGGAATGAGTAGTTGGGAAAAAGCAAGCGAAATTCAAAAGGATCTTGGTTACTTACCAGGTGAGGTAGCTTTACCTGAGTCGCTGACAGGAACAGAGTTTATTGCGATGATGGCAAAATTGCGTGGAATCAAAGATATGACATATACCAATTATTTAATAGAAAAATTTAAGCTAGATGCATCCGGTAGTTTGAAACGTATGTCGCTTGGTATGAAGCGAAAACTAGCGATTGTCACTGCTTTTATGCATGATCCAGCAGTACTAATTCTTGATGAACCAACGAGTGCTCTCGATCCGATTATGCAAAAGGTGTTTATTGAATTTATTAAAGAGGAAAAAGCAAAAGGAAAAACGATATTGCTTTCAAGTCATATTTTCAATGAAATTGACGCTACATGCGACAAAATTTCTATTATTAAGGATGGTAGATTAATATCTACTTTTGTTGCAGACGATTTGCGCCATAATGAGGAGAAAACGTTTAAAGTGGAATTCAGTTCAAAAGAAGTGTTCGAACGTTTTAAAATTGAAGTATCTTCTCATAAAAAAATAAATGTACTCTCTCTCAAATCTCATGAAAATCAAGCAGAACTACGTGTGAATGATGCGGATATAAACGATTTTATCGCTTTCATAAGTGATTATGATTTGAGTTTTTATTCTGAAATCAAGTTTACGCTTGAAGATTATTTTATGAAGTTCTATGATCGTAATTCTAAAAATGAGGGAGGAGGCGAGCAAAGTGCCACTAATTGAGATAAACAACATGACAAAAGATTATGGAGACGGACGGGGAATTTTTGACGTCAGCCTCTCAATTGAAAAAGGGGAAGTTTTTGGTTTTGTCGGTACGAATGGAGCAGGTAAAACTACAACAATCCGTCATATGATGGGATTTTTAAAGCCGCAAAGCGGGAACGCAACGATTAATGGAATGGATTGTTGGAAAGATTCCGCTGAAATCAAAAAAATGATTGGCTATATACCAGGAGAAATTGCATTCCCAGATGCGCCAACAGGAACCGAATTTTTGAAAAGACAAGCCGAATTATTAGGTCTAAAAGATATGTCTTATGCGGAATCCATTATTAAAAAGCTACAGCTTGATCCTACTGCTAATTTAAAAAGAATGTCAAAAGGTATGAAACAGAAGACAGCCATTGTAGCTGCTTTGATGGCTGATCCAGATATCTTGATTTTTGATGAACCGACAACGGGTCTTGACCCACTTATGAGAGCGGAGTTTATAAGTATTTTGGATGAACAAAAGAAAAAAGGAAAAACAATTTTCATGTCGAGTCATATGTTTGATGAAGTCGAACATACCTGCGATAAGGTTGCCCTTATAAAAGACGGGAAAATTATTGCTGTTAAATCGACAAAAGAGATTAAGTACAATCAGGAAAAGGCTTATAAAATCGAGTTTAATTCACATGAGGATTATAAGCTGTTTTTAGCAGAGCCATTTGATTTTACGGAAAAACGTGGATCTCAAAACCAAGTAATTGTAAATGTGCATGACCGTCAAATTAATACACTACTAAAAACGTTAAAAGGTTACAATATCAAGTTCATTACAGAAATTAAGTATACACTTGAGAAATATTTCAATAGTCAGTATTAAAAAGGAGAGAAAGCTATGTTTAGTAAAGCTATTTTCAAACAAACATTAAAAGCTAATTTTAAACTATGGATCATATTCACAGTCATAACTAGTGCTATGCTAGCTGTTATGATTGCCGTTTTTGAACCAACTACTCTAACTGGTATGACAGATATGGTAAAAGGGACACCACTTGCGGATATGATGAAAAATACAACGTTCCTTGGCATGCTTGCTTCTACTTTTTACTCAATGCATGGTGTCCTTCTACCAGTCATATTTATTATGATGACAGCCAATAGTCTCATTGCTTCTCAAGTAGATAGAGGATCAATGGCTTACTTACTGTCGACACCTACAAAACGAAGTACCGTTGTTAGAACTCAAGCTTTATATTTAATTACATCACTTATCATGATGTTTGTAATCGTAACTGGTGTTGGTCTAGCTGCGATTCAAATTTTCCAAGGCAATGTAGATATCAATATTTCTGATTTTATTATGCTTAACGTAGGTTTATTCTTATTAATGTTTGCAACTAGTGGTATTTCTTTCTTTTTCTCTTGCCTGTTCAATTTATCAAAAAACTCATTAGCTTTAGGAGCAGGGATACCAGTTGCATTCTTTCTATTCCAACTGATGGGGCAAGTAAGTAAAAGTCTTGAAAAGATGAAGTATTTATCATTGAATACGTTATTCGATACAAGTGCAATTCTGAATGGAGATAGTGTAGCAATTCCATTTATTATTCTTATCGGTGTAGGTATAATACTTTATGGATTTGGGATGAGAGTCTTCCAGCAAAAAGATTTACCGCTTTAAAATTTAACTAGATGAATAAATTCACTTTACTTATTTGTTAATGAGAAATGAAAAAATTAATAAAGAAAAGTAATAATTAATGGAAACAGATGGCGTTCCCTGAATAGTGGAAGGCCATCTTTAGGATATGGAATTAATTAATAAGCATTCTAATTTCTGTTTTTAAATCTTTCTGATTCAAAGAGAAATGATAGCAACATTAGAAGAGATATGACTTACTAAATTATTTAATAAAAGAACAGTTTGATTTGGAGCCGCCGAGAAATAATACAATCATTACAAGTGCTTTCAACAAACAAAAGGTTCTATAACAGATTAGGTTTGGAAAAATATATGGATAAAAAAGCATGACAATTTATGTCATGCTTTTTTATTTTATAATTACAGTTTTTTCGGTACTATCACTAAAAATCATTTAAAAAGCTAGTGTTAACTAGGATATTAATATCATCTTTCTCATTTCTTTTATATAAAGGGGAGATAAGAAGATAAGAGGAAAACTGAAAATATGCAATAAAAATATCATCTAAAATAATAAATTTTTATTGTAAAACGATAAAAGTTATATTGAAATCAAAATCATAATAAATAAGTGTGGTGCTTTTTATGGAAAAGGTAACAACTTTATTTTTTAAAATTAGAGGAGGTATAAATATGGACATTAACAATTTGATTATTGAAAATATGGATAACCCTCATGAGTTGGAGAAGATGTATAGAAAAGACCCGAAAGCTTTTAGAAAGTCATTCTCACAAGCGTGGGATGAAAATCTTGATTCGCAGGTTCTAGCTGCTTGGTATGAAAGATTACATTTCAAGGAGACGGCAAATAAAGAAAAAGTATCGCTGTTTCAAAAAGGTTTCTTATTCATGGGCATGCTAGCTATTTTAGCAGGGCTAAGCACGAGAATCATTTTCCACTTTGTTGAGCAGGAAGCAATTGCTCCAATTAACTTGGCTTTTGGTGTAATTCCCTTTATCGCTGCTTATTTTGTTTACAATAATACTCCGAAAAAAAGTATTATTTATTCCCTTGCAGCGTTGTTCCTAATTTCCGGGTTGTATCTCAATATGTTGCCATTAAATTATAAAGACAGCAGTATCCTTGCGTATTTACATCTTCCTATATTGCTATGGGTCTTATTGGGACTTGCGTTTACGGGAAATGAATATTCAAAAGGCAGTACAAGATTAGCGTATATTAAATTTAATTTAGAATATTGCCTTCTCTATGCGAGCATGGCAGTGAGTGGAATGATACTAGCAATATTCACCATGCGATTATTTAGCTTTGTTGACTTGGATATAGGAGAGTTCTATTTTAGTAATGTTGTTTTATTTGGAGCTGCCGCTCTCGCTGTAGTGGCTGCATACTTAGTATCATTGAATTTTAAACTTGCTAAAAATATTACGCCATACATATCTAAAATTTTTAGTCCGCTTGTCTTGATCACATTGTTTATTTATCTTATAACGGTAATTTGGGTCGGGAAAAATCCATTCTTGGATCGTAATTTTCTAATGGCCTTTAACGGAATACTCCTTGGTGTATTGGCTGTTACTATATTTTCTATCGTTGAGAGTGATTCAGACGAGAAAAAGAGCATTTCAGATTATATAAATTTCGCCTTAATTGTTCTGGCACTTATTATTGACACTGTAGCATTGTCAGCCATCGTATTCAGACTTTCTTCTTACGGTATTACACCTAATAGACTTGCTGTTTTAGGAGTAAACATACTGATTTGGGCAAATCTCATTTGGATTATGTTTTCCTATATGCGTTTCTTGCAAAACAAATCAGGACCGACAGCTATCCAAGATGCTGTTACGAAGTATTTGCCAATCTACGGACTTTGGGCAGCTTTCGTTATATTTACGTTTCCTTTAATTTTTAATTAGAAAGGAACTGTTAATGTAACGACAAATTAATTCTTCTATAACGTATAAAATGCTTAGAGCCGATAATGATCGTTCATTATATAATTTCTCGACAATAAAAAACGTCCTATAGCAGGACGTTTTTTATTATGTATATTGCTTCTTCTTCTTAATAAGTAACAACACCTGTGAAACACAAGCAAGTACTGGTAGCTCAATTAACGGTCCAATAACGAGTGCAAGTGCAATAAGAGGCTCATTTGGAAAAGCTGTTACAGCAATAGCAAGTGCAACAGGTGAGTTTCTTGCTAACGTTGTTAAGTTTAGACTTACTGTATCTTTATAAGATAAACGCATAACGCGCCCGATAAATTGTCCTAGTACAAAATTAATGATGAAGAACAATAGAACAGGAATGAGTAATAATAAAACGACATTCATATTTTGTAGTAAATATTTACCTTGTGATGCAAACATTGCTACGATTGCTAAACTTAAAAATACAATTTGGGCAGAGCTGAAAAACGGAATGAGTTTATTCTCGAGCGTTTCAGCTTTTTTCAGTTTATTCATAATGAATTTTGTAGCGTGTGCAAGTAAAAATGGTAAGACGATTACGATAACAATACTTTCTACTAAAACAGAAACCGCTACAGTCTTCATAACACCAGCGAATAAAAATAAATAAATGGGAAGGAGTAGTACTTGTAAAATTAAATTTACAGGTAAAATCGCAGTAGAAAGTGCTACATTTCCTTTCGCTATTTCAGTAAAGATTAAGTACCAGTCTGTACACGGAGTAACCATTAACATAATAAATCCAACCCAAAGTGCGGGATGATCTGAAAGAAATAGTGCACCTAATCCCCAAGCGAGTAAAGGTGTCCATAAGAAGTTAATAGTAAGACTTGTTCCCGCAAATTTTAAATTGCGGAATCCGTTTTTTATTTCTTTTAATGGGATGCTGAGGAATAATCCATACAGCATGAAAAATAAGAAGGGGACAATAAATTGCTCTGAATACATATGAATCAAATGAAATTGTCCGAGTACGATGCCGCATGTAACAGCAAAAAGAATAATAAAAGTTTGAATCTTTTCTACAGTGCTCATGAGTAAATCCTTTCTAAATATGAATTTTCCTCTCTAATTTTATTATACAAGTAATAAAGTCGTATTTGGTGTTCAATTGTATTTTAGTAAATGTTTTTAATTTGAGATTTATTTTTTTATTAAAAGTTACTTGACTAAAGTAAGTTGCTATATTACAATCGCTTACATAAGGTAATTAAATAACAAAAAGTTTTTTGTATCTTTACTTAAGGTATCAATTGGAACTTTTTATCCGACTTTAATGGGCAGTAAGACCCCCATCTCAAAATTCAGCGAAAGCAAAGAAATTAGGTGGGGATCAACTGCCCATAAAAGTCCGATTGGTTCAACTAATAATCAGTGGGGGATGAAGACCCCCACTGATTAAAGTTTCACTTTATTAGAATAAGAATTTTTGTGATGATGAATAATGAATATGATAAGAAAGTTTAGGTGAAGAAAATGGGATTATTTAGCTCGTTATTTGGTAAAAAAGAAGAAAATACAAAAGTAGAGGGGAATAAAACAATGTCAAAAGTATTATTTGTAAAAGCAAACGATCGTCCAGCGGAGCAAGCAGTTAGTTCAAAAATGTATGAAACATTTGTAAGTACTTATAAAGAAGCAAATCCGAATACAGAAATTACAGAGTTAGATTTATTTGCATTAGATCTTCCTTATTACGGAAATATTGCTATTTCAGGTGGATACAAACGTAGCCAAGGTATGGAGTTAACAGCTGAAGAAGAGAAGGCAGTTGCTACAGTAGATCAATATTTAAATCAGTTTTTAGAAGCTGATAAAGTTGTATTTGCGTTCCCATTATGGAACTTTACAGTACCAGCACCATTAATCACATATATTTCATACTTATCTCAAGCTGGAAAAACATTTAAATATACAGCTAATGGCCCAGAAGGTTTAGCTGGTGGTAAGAAAGTAGTTGTGTTAGGTGCTCGTGGTTCAGATTACTCTTCAGAACAAATGGCTCCTATGGAAATGGCAGTTAATTACGTAACAACTGTACTTGGATTCTGGGGCATTACAAATCCAGAGACTGTTGTAATTGAAGGGCACAACCAATATCCAGATCGCTCACAACAAATTGTTGAAGAAGGTCTAGAGAACGTTAAGAAAGTAGCGGCGAAATTTTAATTAATTGATAGTAAAATGGAAAAACCAACATGGATGACCATGTTGGTTTTTTAGTCTATTTTTCATGTTAAAAAATGTATATTTATAAAATAAAAGAAAAGTTTGAAAATAGTATTGCAAAATATTATATAGCAAACTATAATGAGTTCAAGAATAGTTGATACTTAAATTAAATATTCAGAAAATTCAATTAGTTAAAAATGGAAATGACATAGTTTATTTTGAATGGAGGTTATATTATGACGAATAAAGTACCGTTTTCGTTCATAGTTGTTATTGGTTTAATGTTATTTGCACTATTTTTTGGGGCAGGAAATTTAATATTCCCAGCAATGCTTGGTCAATCGGCAGGGGAGAATGTATGGATTGCTAATGCAGGATTTTTAGTAACAGGTGTTGGATTACCATTACTAGGTGTACTAGCATTTGGTTTTTCGGGTAAAGATGATTTACAGTCATTAGCAAGTCGTGCTCACCCAGTATTCGGGATTGTGTTTACAACAGTTTTATACTTGGCGATTGGCCCGTTATTTGCAATACCAAGAACAGGAAATGTTTCTTATGAAATTGGTCTTAAACCGTTTATGCCAGAGGGATTAGGTTCTACACCTTTAATTCTTTTCACAATTGTATTCTTTAGCATCACTTGTTTTTTTTCGCTAAATCCTGCGAAAATTGTCGATATTGTTGGAAAAATCTTAACGCCAATTAAGTTAACTTTCATCGGTATTTTAGTAATCGTTGCTTTTATTCATCCGATTGGAGAAATGCAAGCACCAGTTGAAGCTTATACATCACATGCATTCTTTAAAGGGTTCCAAGAAGGATACTTAACGATGGACACGCTTGCATCATTCGTATTCGGAATCATCATCATTAATGCAATTAAAGAAAAAGGTGCAAAAACGAAAACACAAATTATGGTCGTTTGTGCAAAAGCAACAATCATTGCAGCATCTATTTTAGCAATTATCTATACAGCACTTTCTTATATGGGTGCTTCAAGTGTTGCAAAGCTTGGACATTTAGAGAACGGCGGAGAAGTATTAGCGAAAGTTTCTAACTACTATTTTGGATCATATGGCGGAGTATTATTAGGGTTAATGATTACAGTAGCTTGTTTAACAACTAGTGTGGGACTTGTATCAGCATGTTCTTCATTCTTCCATAAGTTATTCCCAAATGTTCCTTACAAAGCAATTGCAATCACGCTATGTATATTTAGTGCAATTGTTGCAAATGTAGGATTAACACAATTAATTGCAGTTTCTGTTCCAGTATTAACAGCAATTTATCCACTAGCAATCGTATTGATTTTCTTAACATTCTTCCATTCATTATTCAAAGGAAGAGCTGAAGTTTATCAAGTGAGCTTAACTGTAACATTTATTATCAGCTTATTCGATGGATTAAGTGCAGCTGGAGTTAACGTTGAAGTAGTAAGCCAAGTGTTCACTAAATTCCTTCCGATGCAGGAAGTAGGATTAGGCTGGATCTTCCCAGCGATTATCGGTGGATTTATCGGATATGGCATTAGCGTTTTAAAAGTAAAAAATCAAATTCAACCAGCGGCTAGTGCGAATAAGAAAATAGGTTAAATAAAAAAGTTATAGAACTTGTTTCTATAGCTTTTTTTGTTACTATTGATAATGAAAGAAAATAAAGTAGTAGGGGAAATAAAATGAAAAAAACAATTGATCATATCGGCATCGCAGTTCGAGATATAGATAGTACGATACGTTTTTATGAAAAAGTGTTGTCAGGAACTTTAATAGATCGTTACGTAAGTGAAGCGCCTGGTGTTGAAAGCGAAGTAGCCATTCTTGAAGTGGAGGGAGATAGAATTGAATTGCTTGCGCCGACGAATAATACGACGTCGCCAATTGCCAGATTCATCAAACAAAAAGGTAAAGGTGTACATCATGTTGCATATCGAGTAGATGATTTAGATGTAGCTTTAGAAGAGTTAAAGGAGCAAGGCATTCGAACGTTAGAGCATACACTTCGAATTAATAAACACGGCAGAAGATTAATTTATCTTAACCCAGCGGATACAGAGGGAACAATCATTGAGTATTGTGATTATCCGGAAGAGAAGTAGAAAAAGATATTTTTAAAAAGATGTTACGTAATAAAGTAACATCTTTTTATTTATGTATTTCACATTTTCTTCACAAATGATTCACGATAACTTTTCTTCTTCAGGAACTTACATAAATATATTTTATGATATAATAACAATCTACTTTAAAAATGTAAGCTGTATCTATGAAGGTAGTTACTATTGTATTAGAAGTTTAGCGATGAGAGACAAACAAAGAGTTATACCGTATAGAAGATTATATTTAATAAGGTTAATATTTCGCCGAAGAATAAAACCTGAGAATTTTAAGGAATGAAAGTATAGCGATGAGGAAGAAAGAAGTGAAATGATTGTGAAAGTAATGAAAAGGTTAGGGGCATGGCTATTCATTGCATGTGTGCTTATTATATTGATACCAAAAAGTGCATCTGCTCATGCGTACATTGTGAAATCAAACCCTGCTGAAAATGAAACGTTGAAGAAAGCACCAGCTGTTGTGCAAATTGAATTCGATGAGGACATACAAGTCTCAAGTTTTAATACATTGTATGTGAGAGATACATCAGGTAAAAGGGTCGATTTAAAAGATGCTCATATTGATAAAAAAAATAAAAAGCTATTAGAAGCCGGATTAAAAGAGAATCTCAAAAACGGTCTCTACTCTATTCAGTGGAAAGTGATTTCAGCTGATGGCCATCCAATTCAAGGAGTTATTCCATTCCGTATTGGATTAGCAGAAGCGGGAGTAGACGATGTAAAGGTAGAAGAGATGGGGTATGTCCCGCAAATTGATATGATTATGGAACGTGGAATTTTATATACAAGTTTCTCACTATTTATAGGAGTTCTCTTCTTTAATCTTATTATGTATAAGGGTAATGCAACCTCGGTACGATCAAGGAGTAAGAACATAATATGGATTTCCTTATTTGGGATATTGATTAGTTTGTTATTCAATCTACCACTACAAGCGAAAATAAATGCGGATGTTTCATGGCTAGAAGCATTCAATCCTTTACTATTAAAAGAAACGCTACAGCTTTCTGTTTTTAGTTATGTATGGGTTACTCAAATGACTCTTATTAGTTTGCTTATAATCGTTACGTATTTTGCGATGAGGCGTGAGAAACTTTCGTCGTTTAAAGTATGGAGTATTCCAATAGTATTGTTTATCGGGATACTTGTTATGAAAGCATTTAATAGTCATGCATATGGTTTAAAGTTTAAAGACATTGCTGTCGTTATGGATTTTCTACATTTATTAGCAGCTTCATTATGGGTTGGTGGTCTATCGTCCATTATTCTTCTTTTACGTAAAGAGGATGACAAGTGGCATATGTATTGGGATATGATTAAGCGTTTTTCACCGTGGGCAACATGTGCTGTCATTGTGATTTTAATAACAGGTCTTTTTAACAGTACATTTTTTATTCCAACAATCCACTCGTTATTTGATACGAAGTATGGATTAGCTTTATTAGCAAAGGTGCTTTTATTCATTTTCATGGGGATATTGGGAATTATTCATTATGTGAAAGGGAGAATGAGAGTGGAGCAAGGATTAGGTGCTACGGTGAAAGTAGAGTTTATCATTGGAATTATCATTTTCGTAATCGTAGCTTTTATGACAAACGTACAAACACCACCTATGCCTCCTACTGGACCTTTTACAGAGAGTAAACAATTAGATAATGGATATGAAATGACGCTAAATGTAAGTCCTAATAGAGTAGGACAAAATATATTCCATATTACTTTAAAGGATGAGAACGGACAACCTGTTACTGATATGGAACAAATTATATTAACTACGCAATCGTTAGATATGAATATGGGAAAAGGATCATTTAAAGTTTCGGCAGTTTCACCGGGAGAATATGAAGCAGAAAGTATGTATATTAACATGACAGGCAACTGGAATATACAAGTACATGGATTAACAAAGTCTCTTGATAGCTTTGATACGGATTATAAATTTATTGTAGGTGGCAGATAAAGAGACGTTATAGATGAAAAGGAGCTAATAGAAAATGAAACGCATAAAAAAATTAGGAACAACAATGATCGCAACAGTAATTGCAATGGGAATTTTTTCGTTACCTGTTAGTGCGCACGTTACTGTAAAGCCAGCAACTTCTGACATTGGTTCTTGGGAGACTTACACGATAAAAGTACCAGTTGAAAAGAATGTAGCAACAACAAAAGTTACACTGAAAATACCGTCTGGTGTGGAATTCCAACAGTATGAACCAGTGCCAGGGTGGAAAATGGAAGAACAAAAAGATAATGTTGGAAAAGTGAAAACTGTAGTATGGGAAGCAACAGGAGAAGGGATTTTACCCGGTCAGTTCCAGCGATTTACTTTTGTCGCTAAAAATCCGGATAAAGAACAAAAAATAGCTTGGGATGCATATCAACAATATAAAGACGGAGAAATTGTTGAATGGACAGGCGATGAAAAAGCTGAAAAACCACATTCACTTACTACAATTGCAAAAGGTACGTCAGTAACAGGAGAACATGGTGAAGTATCTAATGTAGAAAAGAATGAAGGTACTAGTAAAATACAAGTAATAGCGATAGTCTTATCTATTTTAGCGATTGTATCGTCGGTAGGTACGTGTGTTTTTGTAGTACGTCGTAAAAAGTAAGATATAAGAAAGAGCCTACAAACAGTAGGCTCTTTTTCATATTTATTTCACTTCAACCTGCGGCCTTACAGCAAGTGCTTTTGGCTTTATATTTACGAAACAAATACTCACTACAATAAATAATAGTCCGATGAATAAGCTAATAGTAATGGCCTCATGTAAGAAAATTGAACTTACAATAATAGCGATTAGTGGAATAAGAAATGTATAAGCCCCAACTTTACTTGCTTCACCAGCTCCAACGAGTGTAAAGTAAGCAAGCCACCCCATTGCAATAACAAAGAATGAAATAAAGAGTAGTACACTAACAAATGGCATACTCCAAGCAATACTAGACCAACTTTCAAATTCTGAGCCAAATCCGACTAAACAAAGACCGCCGATAAGCAGCTGAATTGTTACCATCCAAATGGCGTTCACACGGTGACCAGTTTTCTTAATAAATACTGTTCCAAGTGCCCAGCCAATCGCACATCCTAATGCAAGAAGAATTCCAATGACAGAAATATGTCCAGTTAAACTACTAGAGCTAATCACTCCTACACCAATAAATCCAAGTACAAGCCCGAAAATTTTTAAACCATACATTGATTCTTCAAGCCATATCCAAGAGAAAATACCAAGTAAAACAGGTTGTAAAAATACGATAGCGGAAAATAAACCAGCAGGCATATATTGAAGACCTACAGTTTGTAACCCGTAAAATATAATGATGTTAAGTAAAGAAGAAATAACGTATAAATGCCAAGTTTCTTTTAAGTGTAACTCTTTGTATTTCGGTAATGCGAACAGAAGTAAAATGAATCCTCCAATTAAAGTGCGAATGCCTGCAAATAAAACGGGTGGTGTATAATGCAGGGCAAACTTAGATAAAGGCCAATTGATTCCCCACATGAAAACGAGAAAGGTAAGGATTATGGCCGTCTTAGTTCGAGAAAGCTGTGTCACTGTAAGACCTCCTTGTTGTTATTCATTTCACTATGATATGATATCGACTGTAATAAATAAAATGAATCTTTTTTATGAGGAGTATAAGTGATTAGTTATGACCATTACACAACTACAAGTATTAATAAAAACTGTTGAGTTAGGTAGTTTTACGAAGGCTGCTCGGGTGTTAAATATGACGCAGCCAGCTGTAAGTCATGCGATTTCAAGTATAGAATCAGAGTTAGGAGTTACGATTCTTATACGGGATAAACGAAAAGGGTTACTCGTTACGGATGTAGGAAACAGAATTCTTGTACATATTAGAGAGATTTTGAGCAGTGTAGAGAAGATTGAACAAGAAGTTGCAATGGAGAAAGGGCACGAAGTTGGGACGATTCGAATTGGGAGTTTTCCGAGTGCTTCTGCACATTTTTTACCGAAAATGATAAATCATTTTAAGGAAAAGTATCCGAACTTAGAAGTCGTTCTTTGTGAGGGAACGATTAAGGAAGTTGAAGATTGGTTAGTATCGAGGGTTGTTGATATAGGAATTGTTATTTTGCCTAATAAAGAGATGGAGATTGTCCCATTAACGAAGGGGAAAATGGTTGTTATTTTAAGAGAGGATCATCCTCTTTGCAAGAAGGAAGCTATTACAATTCGTGATTTGGAGAATGAACCGATCATATTATGTAAGGGTGGATACGAACCCCCGATTATCGATATGTTTAAACAATCAAACGTACCACTCCGAGCTGAGTATGTAATTTCGACAGTTACGACAGCTTTAAATATGATTCAAGAAGGATTAGGTATTGCAATATTAGCTGAATTATCTTTAACGAATTTACCAAAAAATGTGCAAACGAGAGAATTAGAACCACAAGTATGGAGAGAAATTGCTTTAGCTGTTCCTTCATTAAAGGATTCTTCAATCGCTGTGCAGCTATTTATTGAAGAATTTCAAGCGCTATTTGCAGAATAAAAAGAGGTGTCTCATATATCGTAATGGGACACTTTTTAATTTGCTTATAAAAAATCTATGAAAAGGATTGACTTATCTTTTAGTTGTAACTATAATGATTACATCGAGGTGGTGATCACGATGAAAATTAGTAGCCGCTTTTCCATAGCTGTTCATATTTTATCTATTTTGAAAAACAATCCATCTTCACTTTGTACTTCAGACTATATGGCTGAGAGTGTCAATACAAATCCAGTAGTCATTCGTAAAATTATGTCGTATTTGAAACAAGCTGGCTTTGTTTACGTAAATCGTGGACCGGGTGGCGCGGGATTACTAAAGGATTTACATGAAATCACATTGTTAGATGTGTATCATGCAGTGAACGTAGTCGAAGAAGATAAGCTATTTCATATTCACGAGAAACCGAATCCAGATTGTCCAATTGGAGCAAATATTCAAGCTGTATTAGAAGTCATTTTGATTCAAGCGCAATCCGCGCTGGAAGAAGTTTTGAGAAATATTACGATGGGTCAATTGTTTGAATCGTTGCAAGAAAAAATGCATGCTTAAATCATATTTATATTTTTTTTATCATTAATGTAACTAATGTGATTACAACTAAAAGAAAGGTGTAAAAGTTATGACTGTAAAAATGAAAGTATACTCAGATTTTATATGTCCGTTTTGTTTTTTAGCAAAAGGTCCATTAGATGAGGTAGCGAAAGAAAAAGATGTAGAGATTGAATGGATGCCATTTGAGCTGCGTCCAAGTCCATATTCAAAAATAGATCCATGGAATGAACCAGAAAAATTAGGTTCATGGGATGCTTTCATTCTTCCGACAGCGAAGAAGTTAGGAATTGAAATGCGCTTGCCACGTGTTTCACCACATCCATATACACATTTAGCTTTTGAAGGATGTCAATTTGCGAAAGAACGTGGACTAGGTAATGAGTATCATCACCGCGTATTCACAGCGTTTTTCCAAGAAGAGCAAAACATTGAAGATATTGATGTGTTAACAAAATTAGCGGTAGAAGTAGGTCTTCCTGAAGCCGAATTTAAAGATGCTTTAGTAACTCGTAAATATAAAGAAAAGCATCAAGAAGCAATTCAGCACGCATATGAGGAAGCGAATATTATGGCTGTTCCAACTGTCATGATTGGAGATGAAGTCATTCAAGGGCTTGCTAGTAAAGAAACACTAGAAAGGGTCATTGATAAAGAAATTGAAAAGGATAAAACAAATTCATTTGAAGGTATGCAATGTAATACCGATGGATATTGCTAATTCGCTTGTTATGAAATAACAAAATAGATCATAAAACAAACATTTGGAGGAATTAAAATGTCAGCAACTACAACAAACTTAAAAGAAGCAATCGTGAACCGCCGTTCGATTCGTAAAGTAACAAAAAATGATGCAATTACGAAAGAAAGAATTGAAGAAGTGTTAAAAACAGCTTTACACGCACCAACATCTTTCAATATGCAAAGTGGTCGTATGGTTGTATTAATGGATGGAGAGAATGGAAAATTTTGGGATATTGTAAAAGAAACATTAAGAGCCCGCGTACCAGCAGAAAACTTTGAAGCGACTGTAGAAAGACTAAAAGGTTTTCATGCAGGTGTAGGGACTGTACTATTCTTTGAAGATCAAGCAACTGTAGAAAAAATGCAAGAAAACGCACCATTATATAAAGATCAGTTCCCATTCTGGTCTCATCAAGGAAATGCAATGTTACAACATACTGTGTGGATGTTATTATCTGCTGAAGGAATTGGGGCGTCATTACAACATTACAACCCAATCGTAGATGCTGAAGTGAAAGAAACTTGGAACATTCCAGCTGAGTGGAGCTTAGTAGGTCAAATGCCATTTGGTGAACCAAACGAACAACCAGCAGAAAGAACGTTCTTGCCTACTGAAGATGTAGTGAAATTTTATTAAGAAATACAATATGTAACGAGAAGGAAGCTGTGCTTAAAAACAGCTTCCTTTTTTGTAGTGGTGTTAATTTATGCGCATTTAGGGAAGAAATATAAGAAATAATCCGTTGAGAAGGGAATTAGGAAAATGAATGATGAGAAAAAATATACAGTGGTAGGTACTGATGTTGAGGAAGTAAAGCGTTTAAATAAAAATTCAGGGTTAACGTATAATCAAGTGAAAGAAATGTTAGCAAAGCAAATGCAAAAAAAGAAGTAATTAGATTGAAATCTTTCATTTTTTCATTTAGCATTTTGATTGGAGAGAGTTAAGTAAAAGGTAACTCTCTTTTTCGTATAAAGAAGCACCTTATAGAGTGGAGGAAGCAACATGAAGAAATGGGTAAAGGTAACGCTGTCTATCGCTGGAGGCATTGTTTTATTAGCGTGTGCTGGCGGATATTACGTATATAAAAATTATTTTCCAAAGGAACCTGAGCGTATCGTATATGATAAAGATAGAGTGTTAAAACCGATACATAACCAGTTAAAAGGAATTAACATAGAAAATGTAAAGATAAAAGAAAAAGAAGTCGTAAATGCGACTATAGATGAGCTTCAAAAAATGATTGATGATGGAAAGTTGTCATATGAAGAATTAACGAGTATTTATCTTTTTAGAATACAAGAACATGATCAAAATGGAATAACATTAAATGCTGTTACAGAGATAAACCCTAATGCGATGGAGGAAGCAAGAAAGTTAGATCAAGGGCGAGGTAGAAATAAAAAATCGAATTTATATGGTATTCCTGTCATTGTAAAAGATAATGTACAGACGGAAAAAGTGATGCCGACTAGTGCAGGAACGTATGTGTTAAAAGATTGGATTGCAGATGAGGATGCGACGATTGTGAAAAAGTTGAAAGAAGAAGGTGCTTTTGTTTTAGGAAAAGCGAATATGTCTGAGTGGGCAAATTATTTATCCTTTACAATGCCTAGCGGATATAGCGGGAAAAAAGGACAAAATTTGAATCCGTATGGTCCGATTACGTTTGATACATCAGGATCAAGCTCTGGATCTGCTACAGTAGTTGCAGCAGATTTTGCACCGCTTGCAGTCGGAACAGAAACGACAGGATCGATTGTAGCACCTGCAGCGCAGCAATCAGTAGTTGGGTTACGTCCATCACTAGGTATGGTGAGTAGATCAGGCATTATTCCATTAGCTGAAACACTTGATACAGCAGGACCGATGGCAAGAACGGTAAAGGATGCTGCAACGTTATTTAACATAATGGTAAGTTATGATGAAAAAGATGCAATGACAGAAAAAATGAAAGATAAAGAAAGAATGGATTATACGAAAGACTTATCAATAGACGGTTTGAAAGGGAAAAAAGTAGGAGTACTATTTTCAATAGATCGACAAGATGACAATAGAAAAGAAGTAGCACAAAAGATAAGAAAAGACCTTCAAGATGCAGGTGCAATATTGACTGATGATATTCAGTTAAACGCTGAGGGTGTAGATAATCTACAAACATTAGAATATGAATTCAAACCTAATGTTAACGATTTTCTTTCAAAGCAAAAAAATGTACCGGTAAAATCGTTAGAAGAGATTATAGCGTTTAATAAAAAGGATAGTAATAGACGAATAAAATATGGACAAACATTAATTGAGGGATCTGAAAAATCTGCTATAACGAAAGATGAGTTTGAAAAAGTAGTGCAAACGAGTCAAGAAAATGCAAGAAAAG
The DNA here is from genome assembly GCF_022663305.1 of Bacillus cereus group sp. BfR-BA-01408. Taxonomy (NCBI): domain Bacteria; kingdom Bacillati; phylum Bacillota; class Bacilli; order Caryophanales; family Bacillaceae; genus Bacillus; species Bacillus cereus group sp. BfR-BA-01408. The sequence goes on from NZ_JAKUFF010000001.1 coordinate 73,201, forward strand.
AGCTAGATAGATATTTAGTAGAAAAAGGTTTGGATGCTCTAGTTATGATTAATAACGATGAAGTTCTTCTATCCGCTGTAGCTGGCTATCCAGAATTAGCGGTGCCAGCAGGATATGATAACAATGGAGAGCCAGTAGGTGCAGTGTTTGTCGGGAAGCAATTCGGTGAGAAGGAACTGTTTAATATTGGATATGCGTATGAGCAGCAGTCTAGAAATAGAAAATCACCTAAATTGTAAAAGGTTAAACGAAAAAAAGAGCTCAACTGAAGTAAGTAGGTGGGCTAATATAAATAGAATCTAACAATATAAAAAGAAAAAAAGGATTCTTCCTAATTAGTAAGAAAGATTGTCTATAGAAGTTCATAAAATGTAATATATTCAATTTCCATCCATTGAAGGGGGAGGTTAAATTTTAATGAATGAAGTGAAAAATTTTTTTCGAAGTAGAGGGTTTCAACGGTTTCTCGTTTTAATAATAGTAGCGCTTGTATTATATGGATTAAAAAGTATGATTAATTTAATATTAATTACGTTTATACTGACATTTTTAATGGATCGATTTCAACGTTTTATTTCAAAGAAATTGAAAGTGAATCGGAAAATTGTTATTGCCTGTTTGTATATCATATTAGTTTCCTTTATTGGCACGACATTGTATAAATATTTACCTGTGCTAACGATACAAATTTCTCAATTGATTTATCAATTTAAATTGTTCTTTCAAAACCCGCCTGATAATGAAATTATTAAATATGCACTTTCGACAATTAACGGAATGGAAGTATCAAAGTATATAGAACAAGGTGTAGATGTTATCTATCAATCGATAGCAAATATAGGGAAGGTAAGTTTACAAATATTATTGTCTCTCATATTAAGCTTATTTTTCTTATTAGAAAAAGAGCGTATTATTACATTTACTTCTAAATTTAAAGAGAGTAAGCTAAAGATTTTTTATGAAGAGATTGCATATTTTGGCGAAAGGTTTGCAAGATCATTCGGTAAAGTAATTGAAGCGCAGTTTTTAATTGCGGTTGTAAATTGTATTCTTACTGTTATTGCATTAATTGTTTTAGGATTTCCGCAGCTTCTCGTATTAGCTGTTATGATTTTTCTACTAGGGTTAATTCCGGTTGCAGGTGTGATTATTTCTTTATTTCCACTTTGTATCATTGCTTATAACGTAGGAGGAGTTATATATGTAGTATACATACTCGTGTTCATAACAGTCATCCATGCTCTTGAAAGTTATTTTTTAAATCCGAAGTTTATGTCTGCGAAAACAAATTTACCAATCTTTTATACATTTATGATTCTCATCTTTTCTGAACATTTCCTTGGAATATGGGGGCTTATTATCGGGATACCAATCTTCATCTTCTTATTAGATGTACTTGATGTAAATAATGAGGAATCGATTAAAAAATAGAAAATAAAGTAAAAAGCAATCCAACAAATTTTGGATTGCTTTTTGCATATATCATTAAAGAACAGGAGCCATTGTTTCTTTCAACACTTGAACAGAGTGATCGAATTTTAATTCTTCGTCTTCACTTAATTCTACTTCTAAAATTTCACGAACACCGCCGCGATTTAAAACAGCAGGTACACCGATATACACATCTTTTTGACCATATTGACCTTCTAAGTAAGCCGATACAGTTAATACACTATTTTCATCATTTAAAATCGCTTTAGTAACACGTAGAAGTGACATACCAATACCATAATAAGTTGCACCTTTTCGCTCAATAATATGGTAAGCTGCATCACGAACGTTTATGAAAATTTTGTCTAAATCTTCTTGATTATACGTGTTGTCTTTTTCAAGCAGTGTTTGTAGTTTTTGAATACCTACTGATACGTGGCTCCAAACTGGAAGTTCAGTATCGCCATGTTCGCCGATAATATAAGCGTGAATGTTGTGTGGACCAATATTGAAGTACTCACCTAACATATAGCGGAAACGAGCAGAATCAAGTGTTGTACCAGAACCAATTACGCGCTCTTTCGGTAAACCAGATTCTTTCCAAGTTACGTAAGTTAAAATATCGACAGGGTTAGTTGCGATTAAGAAGATACCATCGAAGCCGCTATCCATAATACTACGAACAATTTGTTTAAAGATTTTTGCGTTTTTCTCAACTAAATCTAAACGTGTTTCGCCTGGTTTTTGTGGTAATCCAGCCGTAATGACTACAAGATCAGCATCTTTACAATCTTCATAGCTACCTTTCCATACTCTAGTTGGAGCTGGCGCGAATGGAACAGCATGACTTAAATCCATTGCTTCCCCTTCAGCTTTTGCTTCGTTTACATCAACTAAAACAAATTCTTCAGCCACAGCTTGATTAATCATACAGTAAGCATAACTACATCCAACCGCTCCTGTTCCTACTAGTACAACACGGTTAATCCCTTTTTTCATTTCAAAATTCCTCGCAATTTCATTAATTTTATTATGTAAGATAATACGTCTTACTTCTATAGAGTCATATCTAGTTTATTACATTTTATAAAAGATATTCAAGTAATTGAAAATGTATCCGTGCAATTCTTTGCATGAAACATAGGAAGTAAGTTAATCGAATATAATGCAATAAAATCCTTTATTGAAGGGGAAAAGGGCATGATGCAGCCATTAACGATGGAAAGAATGCTTCATATTATTAATGTGGGGCTCGTTAAAACAAAGAATCCAAAGCATATTATTATTGCTGGTGCAGGGATTTCAGGTTTAGTTGCAGCATCATTATTGAAAGAAGCAGGTCATAACATAACCATTTTAGAAGCGAATAACCGAATAGGCGGAAGAATATATACGATGCGTGAACCGTTTAGCAGAGGTTTATATTTTAATACAGGGCCGATGCGAATTCCTGAAACACACGAGTTAACTTTAGCATACATTCGTAAATTTAAATTACCGTTAAATCTTTTTATAAATAAAACCGCTTCAGATATTATTTATACGAATAATATTAAAACGAGATTGAGCATCTTCGAAAAAAATCCAAGTATACTTGGATATCCAATTTTGGAGAGCGAAAAAGGTAAAACAGCAGAAGAATTAATGTTGGCAGTATTAGAACCCATACTAAATTTTATAAAGAAGGATCCTAATAAAAACTGGCTTATCGTTGAAAAAAAGTATAAAACGTATTCGCTCGGCACATTTTTAACTGAATATTATTCAGACGGTGCAATAGACATGATCGGGGTACTTCTTGATATGGAAGCTTATATGGGAATGTCTTTAATTGAAGTATTACGTGAAATGATTTTCTTTACTTCAACGACGAAATATTATGAGATAACAGGTGGCATGGATGCATTACCAAATTCATTTTTACCAGATTTAAAAGATAATATTTTTATGCCGTATAAAGTAGAAAAAATTATACAGGAAGATAATAAGGTAATGATGCAAGTAACAAATGAACGAACGTTACATTCGTTTATGGTAACAGGCGACATTGCTATTGTCACAATTCCATTTTCAGCGTTACGATTTGTAGAAGTTCAACCATACCATTTATTCTCTTATTTTAAAAGACGAGCAATTCGTGAATTAAATTATATTGCTGCAACGAAAATTGCGATAGAGTTTAAAAGTAGATTTTGGGAGAAAGCGGGACAGTGTGGTGGTAAATCTATTACAGATTTACCTATACGTTTTACATACTATCCGAGCTATGGCATTCATACTCCAGGACCAGCTATCGTTATAGCAAGTTATACGTGGGCAGATGAGGCATTAACATGGGATAGTCTCTCGCAAAGAGATCGTATTCGTTACGCATTAAAAAATTTAGCGGAAATATACGGTGACATCGTCTATAGTGAGTTTGTCACTGGAACCTCTTTTAGCTGGAGTCAAAATCCGTATTCTTGCGGCGCATTTACAGCGTTCGAACCGGGCCAAGAGCTCGAGTTATTTCCGTATATTACACCACCATCTGGGAAAGTACATTTTGCAGGAGAGCATACGACATTAACACATGGATGGATGCAAGGAGCAATAGAGTCTGGGATTAAAGTTGCGTATGAAGTAAACGAACAGTGAAGATATATTTACAAATCACGACTCTTTTAATAAAATAATAAATATAAATCGTAATTATTACGCTTTGAATACGTTTGAAATAAAGAAATGGATGGTCGATCAAATGAATAAAGTAGAAATTCATATATTAGGTGGCTTTTTAGGTAGTGGAAAATCAACGCTATTACAAAATTTATTGTTAGCGGAGAAAAAGAAGAATAGAAAAGTTGCAGTATTGATGAATGAAATTGGTGAATACTCGGTAGATACCGATATTATTGGAAAAGAGAATGTTTTAAGGGAACTTCTGAAAGGATGTATTTGTTGTACGTTAAAAGAAGAGCTTGAAATACAGTTGCATTCGTTATATCAGCAAGAAAGACCAGATGTCATTTATATAGAAACGACAGGTGTTGCGCATCCAATTGAAGTGTTAGATGCATGTGTATCACCAATTTTAGCACCTTTCTTAGAAGTGAAATCCATTGTAGTCGTTTTAGATGCAGTAAGATGGTTAAATCGAAGTGTATTAAGTGCAAACGTTCAGCAATTATTGCATGAGCAACTGAAGTTTGGTAGTCACATTTTAATTAATAAATCAGATTTACTAACAGGTGCGGATAAGAACAAAGTAATAGAAGAAGTGAAAGTGATAAATAATCATGCGAAATTGTTTGAAACAAAATATTGTAATATATCTTTAGAAGACATAGAAGAAGCTGAATTTACGAATGACGCGGAACATGAGACACTACATGTAAAACAGCATTTACATATACAAACGATGACGTATCAATTTACGAAATCGATTGATCAAGATAAATTATACGAATGGCTTTCAAATTTACCAGATAGTATTTATCGCGTAAAAGGTTTTGTGAAATTTCATGGGGACAAATATCCTCACTTATTCCAATACTCGTTCGGAGTACCGACTTTACTGGAACAAGACTTCGGTTTCCCAACGAACTTAGTAGTAATAGGGGAAGGGCTAGATAAGAAGCAATTGGCTGAAGGGTTAGAGGAAGTGGAAAATAATTAAGTGTTTTTTACATAGGCTGCAATAATTGACTTAAGAACTTAAGTTAATTATTGTAGCTTTTTTCATGATTAATACTGCAACGAAACAGTATTTTCAATTGGAAAGTAGAATATATATTGATTGTATGTCCGTTTCCATTAAATAGGAAGGTGATTATAGATTTGTGCCGAATGTAGAGGATACTACAAGAGTTTTCCATTACCTATCTTATAGTTAGTCATGATTACGGACAGGGGACTTTGGCGTATTTGATTCTATCAGAAAGTAAAATATGGGGAGGATCACAATGTCGATGAAAAAACGTAAATGGCTAAGAATGATGGCTACTGGTTGTGTTTTAGGATCGTTATTCATAACGGCAGCTTGTTCAGGAAAGAAGGCAAGTACAGAAGATGAAAAGACGATTAAAGTAGGGGTTCTTGCTTCATTAACAGGTCCATTAGAATCATATGGAAAACAAACAGTGAACGGATTTGAATTAGGATTAGACTATGCAACCGGTGGAACTGGGAAAGTGGAAGGGAAGAAGATTAAGTTTGTTGTAGAAGATACGGAAACAAAAGCAGAGGTAGCCGTTAAAAAAGCTACGAAGTTATTAGAAGAAGAGAAAGTCGATTTTTTAGTCGGATCGTCTAGCTCAAGTGATACATTAGCAGTTTTACCATTAGCTGAAGAATATGAAAAAATAATGGTCGTAGAACCGGCAGTTGCTGATAGTATTACCGGAAAGAATTGGAATAAGTATGTTTTTAGAACAGGAAGAAGCTCTTCGCAAGATGCAATTGCAGGAGCAGCTGCAATTGCAAAAAAAGATGTAAAGATTGCGACATTTGCCCCGGATAATGCATTTGGCCGTGAAGGGATTGCTGCATTTAAAGCTGGAGCGAAGAAATTAGGTGCAAATATTGTGAACGAGCAATATGCTGATACAAATTCGACTGACTTCACTGCAAATATTCAAAATATCATTAGCTCAAAACCAGATTATTTATTTATTGTTTGGGCAGGGGCAAATTCACCTTGGAAACAGTTGAAAGATATGAATGTGGAAGCGCAAGGTATTAAAATTTCTACTGGTGCACCAGATATTCCGGCATTAAAAACGATGGATGCGTTAGTAGGAATGCAAGGGTTTTCGGTATATTATCATACACTCCCGAAAAATAAGGTGAATGATTGGTTAGTAGAAGAACATAAAAAACGATTTAATGGTGCGGTGCCAGATTTATTTACAGCAGGGGGAATGTCAGCGGCAATTTCTATTGTAGAAGCGTTAAAGAAAACAAAAGGTGATACAGATGTAGATACATTAATTAAGAAAATGGAAGGAATGGAATTTGATACAACGAAAGGAAAGATGAAGTTTAGAGAAAAGGATCACCAAGCGATGCAGACGCTTTATTCTATCACGTTGAAAAAGCAAGATGGTGTTGACTATCCAGTGCCAGTATTAGAGCGAGAATTAACGATGAAAGAGACAGAGCCACCAGTTCAAAATAAATAGACTGAATTTTCTGTTGTTTTTGTATAAAGAGGGGATCCCCTCTTTGTACGTATTTTTTTCATACTTAAAGCTTTAAAGGGGGGATTTCATGACACATTTGCTAGAAACGAAAAATCTTAGTGTATCTTTTGGCGAGCATCATGTTATTAAAGATGTAAATTTAACTGTACAAAAAGGAAAACTCATTTCTATTATCGGGCCAAATGGTGCGGGTAAGACAACATTATTTAATTTACTAAGTGGACAGATTTCACCCACAACAGGTGAAGTGTATTTTAAAGGGCAAGATATTACAAAACTATCGATTTCAGATCGAACACGCTTAGGAATCGGTCGCTCTTTTCAGCTTACAAACATATTCCCAGAATTAACGGTACTTGAAAATGTCCGTTTAAGTGTTCAATCATTCGTACAAGATTACTATAGTTTTTTCCCGAGTCCAGCAAAATTAAAGCAACAAGTTGGAGAGGCGAGACGTTTCTTAAAAACAGTATTACTTCAGGAGAAAGAGAATGTATTAGCAAAAGATTTGGCACATGGAGAGAAAAGAAAGCTAGAACTTGCGATGTTATTAGCTTTAAAAACGGATGTGTTATTACTTGATGAGCCGACGGCAGGTATTTCGGTTGAGGAAGTCCCGGCTATATTACAAGTGATTGAAAATATTAAGAAACATCCAGAGAGTACAATTGTACTGATTGAACACAAAATGGATATGGTACTAGATTTGTCAGACCATCTAATCGTTTTATTTCATGGAGAGTTATTGGCTGAAGGTTTACCCGAAGAAATTATGAAAGATGAGCGTGTACAAAGTGCTTATTTAGGGGGATTATATAGTGGCACTATTACAAGTGAATAATATAGAGACGTATTTAGATCAGTTTCATATTTTACAAGGGGTATCTCTTACTGTTGAGAAAGGAACGATTACTGTACTGTTTGGAAGAAATGGGGCAGGGAAGACTACGACGATACGTTCGGTTATGGGGTTTCACCATATCGCACATGGTGAAATTTATTATGATCGTACACAAGTAAATGGATTATCTACACATTTAATTTCAAGGAAAGGGATAGGGTATGTACCAGAAAATCAAGGTATTTTTCACGATCTGACAGTAGAAGAAACATTCGCTCTTGCTAGAGGTAAGGGCGAAGAAGCGGAAGAAAAGATAGAATGGATGCTTGAACTATTTCCAGATTTAAAGCAATTTTGGCACAAAAAAAGTGGACTCTTAAGCGGGGGACAAAAGCAAATGTTAGCAATTTCAAGAGCATTTATTAATAGTGATGGTTTACTACTTATTGATGAGCCGAGTAAAGGCTTGTCTCCTATTATGATAGAAAAATTAATGATAGCTATTTTGAAAATGAAGGAGAGAACAACAGTTTTACTCGTTGAACAAAATTTTATGATGGCTAGTCAAATTGGTGATTATTTTTATATTATGGATAACGGAAAAATTGTTCATAACGGTTTTATGCATGAATTAAAAGAGGATAAGGAAATGTGTCACAAATATTTAGGAATCTCTTAACATGAATCCGGGGTGAGAAGGATGGATGTGTTAATCAATTTATTTGTAAATGGGATTTCAACAGGGATGCTCATTTTTTTATTAGCATCAGGTCTTTCACTTATTTTCGGTTTAATGAGTGTTCTAAACTTCGCACATGGTGGTTTATTTGCATGGGGAGCATTTACAGGTGTTTGGCTATTTAATATGACAGGGAGTTATGTGTTAGCTTTAATTGGAGCAATAGCTATGGGAATGTTCCTTGGATTTATTTTAGAAAGATTCCTTATTAGACCGGTATACGGAAATCATGTTCGACAGCTTCTTGTTACACTTGGAGGAATGCTTGTACTTAGTGAATGTATTAAAGTATTTTGGGGACCAAATCCAATTGGGGCAAAGTTACCGTTATGGCTACAAGGAAGTTTTACGTTCGGAGGCGTTATATTAATTAAATATCGTCTATTCGTTATCATAATTGGGGTTATCATATACATTGCCTTATTATTATTGCTCAAAAAAACAAAGATAGGTCTTATGATACGCGCAGGTGTAATGGATAAAGAGATGGTTCAAGCGCTCGGTATTAACGTAAAAGCGATATTTTCTTTCGTCTTTTTATTAGGAGCAGGGATGGCTGCCTTAGGTGGCTTCTTATTAGCACCATACTCAGGCGTTATTTTCGCTGAGATGGGTATGCAGTATGCGATTTTAGCTTTCATAGTAGTAATCATTGGAGGGCTAGGAAGCGTACAAGGTTCAGCCATCGCTTCTTTAATTGTCGGATTAGCTGGTGCTTTTACAGCGTATTTTATACCGGATTTATCACTTGCAATCAATATGTTAATGTTACTATTTTTCTTAATCGTGAAGCCAAATGGACTTGTTGGTGAAAAGGGGTGAAATGGTGAACAGCACATCAAATCGAATTAAAGTATACTTCGGAGTATGTATGCTCATTTGTTTAAGTGTATTTCCATTCGTAAATGATTCACGGAGCTTGTTAATTTTGTTCACTCAAATCTTCATCTTTGCTATTTTTGCAATGAGTTTTGATGTATTGCTTGGATATACCGGAATTGTATCGTTCGGCCATTGTATGTTCTTTGGAATCGGAGCATATGGCGTAGCACTTTTATTTGATCGACAAGGAGTATCCATAACGAACTTTTTAATAGGAATAGTAGCTGCAATTATCATTTCAGCAATCGTTAGTTATATAATCGGTTTGCTTTCTTTACGGCTGAAAAGTCATTTTTATGCAATGTTAACACTTGCTATTTCACAGTTGTTTTTCGTACTTGCTGAAAAATGGCGTGGGCTCACTCACGGAGGAGATGGTTTTACATTTGGTGTACCAGAAGTATTCCGTGATCGTTTTACGTTTTATTATGTAACACTTATATGTTTACTTATCATTTTTGTTCTGTTACGTCTTTTCACCAAATCTTCTATTGGAAAAGTATTAAAGGCAATTTCACAAAATGAGCAACGTGTTGAAGCACTAGGATATAAAGTTCTTCATTATAAAATTATTGCTAGCATTGTTGCAGGAGTAGTAGCTGCAATTAGCGGTGGTTTATTTGTTATCACTTTACGCTTTGTTAATACAACTGTATTTTCAATTGAAATGACATTAAATGCATTATTGATGACTATGATTGGAGGCGTTGGAACGTTAATAGGAGCCATTGCAGGAGCTGGAATTATTGAATCCCTAAAATATTATTTATCAGAACTAGCTACAGAGTATCCGATCTTTGAACGATGGACGATTATTCTTGGTGTATTGTACATTATCGTATTGCTAGTTTTCCCGAAAGGATTAGTTGGCACGGTTAAGAGACTGAAGAATATGAAACGGAATAAGAAGGAGAAAAGTGCAGAAGTGGAGCAAAATGTGTGAAAAATCAATTGTATAGAATATGAAAATCCCTCTTTTAGATTCGGAAAGGAGGGATTTTTATTGCTGTATGTAAATTTAGTTCGTTTATAGCTATTATATTAATCAAATAGTTCATCAGGGATTTGTTTGAAAGAATTTTGATTCGTAAAGAAATGAACAGCTAATTTCTCAATTGGAACATCTTCAATTGGTACTAATTTATCATTTTTAATTGGTAAAAAGGCTATTCCTTTTCCGTCCTGAATAAACTCTTCTATAAGCGAATAAGAATCTAATTGTTGAAGTTGGCGCTGAGATAAATTATTTTCTTTTAGAAATTGTATCGTCTTATTCCTAAAAGGGCACTTTTTGTCATTACTAACGAAGAAGAGTTCCTTTGAAAATTCAATGGTACACTTTTCTTTCGGTTTTAATAAGCCGATAGAAATTGAAGTGGAAAATACTTTTTTAAACGATATGTCTGGGTAATCCTCATAAGTAATGACCATATCAACTTTTTGTTGCTGCAGTAATTTTTGCAAATGACTACTATTTTCTACATATATTTGATAACTCCTAAAATTTTCTTTAATGCGCTTGCTTACATAATTAGTCAAAATAGATTGTGACGTTGCGATTATATAAGAAGACCCACTCGTTTTAATTTTATCTTTTGCTTCTTCTACTAGCGTTAATATTTGATTTGTGTAGTCTAATAAAATGTCACCAGAAGGTAATAAAGAAACGCCTTTGTTATCTCTATGTAGTAAAGGTGTTTCTAACTCTTGTTCTAATTTTTTAATTCGCTCAGTTACGTTCGGTTGAACATACCCTAACTCTTTCGCAGCTTTACTAATAGAGCCTTCGCTAGCCACAGTTTTGAATATAATAAGATCATTTATTTCCATTTATCACAGCCCCTTATACGATATCATTATAAATGATACCAAACATAATTTATACCTATTTTACGTTAGTCAATCATCGGTTTATCATTGTGTATATAAGATGGAAAGTGAGTGATAAACATGATTGGAATGCAATATAAGGTCATTTTGCCGAAAGATTATGATATGGAGATTATTAAGAAAAGGGTAAAGGATAATGGGTATAAAACGGATGGTTTTCAAGACCTGAATTTTAAAGCTTATTTAATTACTGAGGCAGATAAGGACGGAAATTTCTATAACTGTTATGCACCTTTATATATTTGGAATGGTCATGAAGGAATGAACAAATTTATCTTTGAAGGGTATTACGATAATATTTTACAATCTTTTGGATGGCAACAAATAAATATAAGTGTTCCATTAGTTGTTAATGTAAAGGGTGATTTTAAGAAATGTAGATATGTTGTGGAATATGAAGGAAGTATTTCTACAAGTGAATCATTGAGTGGGATTCAATCTATCATTGTGGATCAAAAGGTAGAAAATTGTTTAGGAAATGTAATAGTATATAATCCAGATAAATGGGGATATAGCCAGTTTAATTTTTATGAAGAGAAGCCTGATATTACAGCGAATAAAGGTGTTACAGTATATGAGATTTTGCACATTTCACGATGAAAACTTGTTGAAGTTAAATTAAGAAAAAGGAATGACAATGTATGCCCTTTGTGAACGTTTATTATCATGAAAATAAATTAAATAAAGAAGAAATTAAAAAGATAGGTGAATGTATTCATCTTTCATTAATTGAACATTTTAACATCCCTGAAAATGATTTCTTTCAAATGTTTTTACCCTATCAACAAAATCACTTTTTATATAATCCATATTATTTATTAGAAAGAGGAGAAAAGAGAACAGAGAATATGATGTATGTTTCTATCACATGTGGACCGGGAAGAACGATAAAACAGAAAAGTGATCTATATCAGTCGATATCCTCGAAGGTTTCTGAATGTTCTAGTATAAAAAGTGCAAATATTTTTATTACGGTAAATGAGACATCTGCAGAAAATTGGTCATTTGGTCAAGGAATGGCACAATTGGTAAAAGTGAAGGGGGAGTGAAATGATGAATGAATCCATTGAATATTGTATTCAAGAGAAAATGAGAGAAATGGCACCTGTATTTGCACATTATAGTGAAGAGATACTGTTCGGGGAAGTGTGGCGAGATGACACTTTAACATTACGAGAAAGAAGTTTATGTACTGTGTCAGCACTAATCAGTCTTGGTAATACAGAACAATTACCATTTCATCTGAAGCTAGCTAAACAAAATGGGATTATGGAGAATGAGTTGGTTGCATTAATAACACATATGGCTTTTTATGTTGGTTGGCCCAAAGCAGCGGGAACTTTACATATAGTAATGAATGAAATGGAAAGTTAAGAATAACGATAAGAAAGAATTCGTTTAAACATGAATTCTTTCTTATCGTTATGTATGCAATACTTTAATGAGATATTTTTCACGGTTTCTCTTGCTTTTTTATCACTTGCGTAGTAAAGTGATAGTAAGATTCACGATAGGAAGTGATCAAACATGCGTGATAATACGATAGGATCATTAATATGGTTACGTTTAATACGATTTACGAACCAAAGTAATCAGATGTCAAATGAGTTTTTAAAACGCTTTGATTTAACGACTGCTCAATTTGATGTGCTTTTGCAAATACGTACGTATCAACCACTAACACAAATGGAGTTAGCTGAAAAGGTAACTGTTACACAAGGCGGTATTTCTCGAATGTTAACACGTCTTGAAAAAGAAGGATATATTGTACGAAAACAAGATTGGAAAACGAAAACAATTAGTCTGACAGAGCAAGGGGAAGCGGCCTTAGAGAGAGCACTGCCAGAGCAGCTTGCATTTCAATCATCGTTTTTTGATGATGTATTAAATGAAGAAGAGCAGAAAATGTTATACGAGCTAATGACGAAAGTTCATAAGCATAGTAAAAAAAAAGAATTACCGCAAGAGTAATTTTTTTTTACACTATCAATTGACTAATCAAGTGATGTTGTAAGCAATAGGGAAAAACATTTGACTTACAAATGTTTTTAAAAGAGAAAATAATAACACCTCATCAAAGGAGAGAGCAATGATGGAAAAATACCGTATGAATACAAGTAAAGGAATGGAGTTTGGATTATATTCAATTGGGGATCATGTTTTAAATCCACATAACGGAGAGAAAATTAGTGCTGAACAAAGAATTCATGAATTAATTAAAACAGCAAAGTTAGCGGATGAAGCTGGACTTGATGTATTTGCTGTCGGTGAAAGTCATCAAACGCACTTTACAACGCAAGCTCATACAGTTATTTTAGGAGCGATTGCGCAAGCTACGAAAAATATAAAAATTGCAAGTTCAGCAACGATAATAAGTACATCTGATCCGGTACGAGTATACGAGGACTTTGCTACACTTGATTTGATTTCTAATGGACGTGCAGAAATTGTGGCTGGTCGTGGATCTCGTATTGGGGGATATAGTTTACTTGGTTATGATGTGAATGATTATGAAGAGTTATTTGAAGAGAAGATGGATCTTTTATTAAAAATTAATAAAGAGGAACATGTAACATGGAATGGACAGTTCAGAGCACCGCTTGCGCATGCATCGGTTATTCCAAGAGCTAAAAATAATAACTTACCAATTTGGCGTGCAGTTGGTGGCCCACCAGCTAGTGCGATTAAAGCAGGACGTGCAGGTGTACCAATGATGATAACAACACTAGGTGGCCCAGCTATTAACTTTAAAGGATCAGTAGATGCTTACCGTGAGGCGGCTGCGCAAAGTGGATTTAATCCAGCGAGTTTGCCAGTTGCAACAACGAGTTTATTTTACACAGCAAAAAATTCACAAGACGCACTTAGTGAATACTATCCTCACATTAATGCTGGTATGCTTACGCTACGCGGTGGTGGGTATCCGAAACAACAATTTACAAATGCAATAGATTACCGTGACGCGTTAATGGTTGGTAGCCCACAACAAATTATCGAAAAAATGCTTTACCAATATGAATTGTTTGGGCAACAACGTTTTATGGCAGAAATTGATTTTGGTGGTGTACCATTTGATAAAATTGAGAAAAACATCGAATTAATTGCTACTGAAATTTTACCGGCTATTAGAAAACATACAGCAAAGTAATTTGAAAAATACCGAGAGTCTAATCGATTCTCGGTATTTTTTTATGTATGAATTTAGTTTGAAAAAATGACAATAAAATGAATTTTTAGTCTAGAAAGAGGGAGTATATTTTCTATTTTTGAATAACATTATTTCGTGTTTGAATTTTAGAAATACATTTTTCTCTTGACAAAAAAATAACGAATTTATCCATTGATTAATAGGACATTTTTTCGTAGAAAAGTCAAGTGTATAAAGAGAGAAACGATTATTTTATTGATGCAAAGATAAGTCTCATATTAAAAAAACACATTTTATCGATGAGAAAAATATAATTCAAAAAAATACCAAAAGACATATTTCAGACAAAATGATGTCAATAATACGTCAAAAATCAGCTGAATTTACTATGCAGGTATATTATACAATTCGATTAACGAATAAAACACTACAGAAATAGTGAAAAGGTAAAAAATAGCATTACAATAGTTTGAAAAACTGAAACTTCATATTTTTCGACAATACATACAAAATGTTTTTGTCTTTTCGTATTTCTTAATAATTGAGTTTGATAAGATTGCTCAATTAACTTTTATTATAAAAACTATGAAGGAAGTGATTGTAGTATGGAAACGCTCGAATTGGCACGAATACAATTCGCATCAACAACGATTTTCCATTACTTTTTTGTTCCGCTGTCTATTGGTTTAGCTTTTATCATTGCGTTAATGCAAACGTTATATGTGGTAAAGGGACAAGAAATTTATAAGAAGATGACAAAGTTTTGGACGCAAATATTCCTTGTTAACTTTGCAGTAGGTGTAGTAACTGGTATTCTACAAGAATTCCAGTTTGGCATGAACTGGTCAACCTATTCACGTTTCGTAGGCGATGTGTTTGGTCCATCACTTGCGATTGAAGGTTTATTAGCATTTTTCATTGAGTCTACATTTTTAGGTTTATGGGTATTCGGTGAGGATAAATTACCGAAGCGCATTCATCTTTTATGTATTTGGCTCCTTTCAATTGGAACAATGTTATCAGCATTTTGGATTTTAACTGCAAGTGCATTTATGCAATCGCCAGTAGGATATGAAATGGCAGCAGATGGACGTGCACAAATGAATGATTTCTTAGCAATTATTCAAAATCCACAATTATGGGTACAATTCCCGCATACCATTACAGCGGCAATTGCAACTGGTGCATTCTTTATTGCCGGTGTGAGTGCATGGAAAATAACGAAAGCGCAAGAAACTGAAGTGTTTAAAAAATCATTCCGCATTTCTATCATTGTTGGAACACTTACAACGGCGCTAGTATTATTCTTCGGTCATGCGCAAGCACAACAATTAATTAAGACACACCCAATGAAAATGGCAGCAGCTGAAGCGTTATGGAATACGAGTGAAGATCCAGCGCCATTTACAGTATTTGCGAAAATTGATGCGGAGAAGAAAGAAAATTCGTTTGAAATTCAAATCCCGTATATGCTAAGTCTATTATCATATGATAAATTTAGCGGCCAAGTAGAAGGGATGAATCAAATTCAAAAGCAATATGAAGAAAAATATGGGCCTGGAGATTATATTCCACCAGTACACACGATGTTCTGGAGTTTTAGAGCGATGGTAATGAGTGGAACATTTATGCTTCTTCTAGGAGCGTACGGTTGGTTCTTATCAAGAAAAGATCGTTTAGCTGAAAAAACTTGGTATTTAAAATTAATGGTGTATGCAATTTCACTACCGTTTATCGGTAATACAGTAGGATGGATTATGACTGAAATGGGACGTCAACCTTGGGTAGTTTTCGGTGTTATGAAAACGGAAGATGCTGTATCTCCAAATGTTACGTTCGGAGAAGTGCTATTCTCTTTAGTTTCGTTCACATCATTATATTTAATTATAGGTGGAATTACAGTTTACTTATTCGTTCGTATTATTAAAGGACATGAGAATAAGAAAGCGAAACAGGATTCTCAAAGCCATGATCCATTTGATAAGGAGGATGAGTATGTTATCTCTTAATGAGTTGTGGTTTATTATTATTGCAGTTTTATTCGTTGGCTTCTTTGTACTTGAAGGTTTCGATTTCGGTGTAGGTATAGTTTCAAGGTTTTTAGGAGAAAACGATTTAGAGAAAAGAATATATTTAAATACAATTGGTCCATTTTGGCACGCGAATGAAGTATGGCTTGTTTGTGCAGGTGGCGCTATGTTTGCGGCATTCCCGCATTGGTATGCAACTTTATTTAGTGGGTTTTACATTCCGTTTGTATTTATGCTTCTTGCTTTAATTATTAGAGGTGTTTCTTTTAAATTCCGTGCGAAAATAGATAATCATAAATGGAAAGGCTTTTGGGATTGGGGTATGTTTTTAGGAAGTTTACTACCGCCTATCCTTTGGGGAGTTGCCATTGCTAACTTTATGGTAGGTATTCCAATTGATGAGACGAAAAATGCTGTAGGTGGATTCTTACAATTACTTCATCCATTTGCATTACTTGGAGGAGTCATGTTCCTTCTGTTATGTATTGTTCATGGATTGCAATTCCTTACTATACGTACAACAGGTAAGTTAAGAGAACGTGCACGTATTGCCGCGTTGAAAATTGCACCACTCGCAATTATAGCACTTCTTATTTTTGCCGGTGTAGGGTTATGGAAAACAGATATTTTCACTGGTCATGGTACAGAGTGGATTATGGTTCCAATCGGAGCTTTTGTAGCATTATGTGCGTCAACATTATTAAATAAAAGAAGAAGAGATGGTTGGGCTTTCTTTATGACAAGTTTAACAATCATTTTACTAAGTGCGAGTGTGTTTGCTGGCATGTTCCCACGTGTCTTAATTAGCTCGTTAGGGTCAATATACGATTTGACAATTTATAATGCAGCATCAGGAGATTATGCACTAAAACTGATGACATATTTTTCAATTGCTATATTGCCATTTGTTTTGGGAAGTCAAATATGGAGTTTCTATGTGTTTAGACAACCTGTTAAGTCAGATAAAGATTTGGAGTACTAATGAAAAGAAAAAGAGGACTTCCGTCGTATCCTGGTAGCCGAGTTTTATATGTAGTGTTAACAATCATTAGCATGTTAGAAGCTTTTAGTATTATTGCACAAACAGTGTTTTTAGCGCGAGCTATTACGTTTTTATTTCAGGGAGAAGTAGTGCAATCTGTGTTAAATGAAACAGTTTATTTCGGAATCACGTTTGCAGTACGTCACTTGCTAGTTCAAATGTCACAAATATTAGTGGAACGTTTCGCTGAAAAAACAGGATCGCTACTGAGAAAACAATTAATAGAGGCGTATTTCACATTAGGTCCACGGTATGTTCAAACTGTTGGAACAGGTCATCTGGTTACCTTATCGATAGAGGGTATTGAGAAATTTAAAACATATATTGAATTAACAATTCCTAAAATGATTAGAAGTAGTATCGTACCAGGACTAATTGTACTATATGTTTTTACACTAGATATTGAGTCTGGAATCATTTTAGTTGTAACGATTCCTATCGTAATTATTTTTATGATCCTACTAGGATTAGCAGCGCAGAAAATGGCGGATAGCCAATATGAAACATATCGTGTTCTTTCTAATCATTTTGTAGATACGTTAAAAGGATTAGAAACATTAAAGTATTTAGGTCAAAGTAAACAACACGAAGGAAAGATTGAGAAAGTAAGTAAAAGATATAGAAAAGCAACGATGCGTACTTTGCGAGTTGCTTTTCTTTCTTCATTTGCATTAGATTTCTTTACGAGTTTATCAATTGCATTTGTAGCGGTCGGATTAGGGATACGTTTAATAGATGGAACAATTGTACTATTGCCAGCCCTTACGATTTTAATTTTAGCTCCGGAATACTTCTTGCCGATTAAACAAGTTGGAGCAAATTATCATGCTACGTTAGATGGACAACTTGCAATGGAGCAAATAGAAGAGATTTTACAGCGACAAAAAGAAATAGGGAAGAAAGAATCTAATGTAGACTTAATATGGAATTCAACTAGTAACTTGAAATTACAAGATGTAAAAGTAAAGAATGATGAATCTGAAAAAGCTATATTAGAGGGAATTGATTTTACTTGGAATGGAAACGGCGCTATAGGTGTAATTGGTGAAAGTGGAGCAGGGAAATCGACGTTAATCGATGTATTAGCTGGATTTTTAACTCCTTCGGGTGGAAAGATGATCGTAAATGGTGTAGAAATTGACGGGTCTACTCGTGAAGAGTGGCAAAAGAATATTGCTTATATTCCGCAGCAACCTTATATTTTCCCGCTTTCATTAAAAGATAACATTTGTTTCTATGAAACAAATACAACTGATGAAGAAGTGGAAAGAGTTATGAATGAAGTCGGTCTTCGTTCACTTGTTACATCGCTTCCAAATGGAATGTATGAAAGAATTGGAGAAGGTGGGCGTATGCTGAGTGGCGGACAAGAACAACGTGTCGCAATGGCGCGAGCCCTTTTAAGCAAAAAGCCAATTATTTTATTAGACGAGCCTACGGCACATCTTGATATTGAAACTGAATTTGAAATAAAGCAAGCGATGTTACGTCTGTTTGAAGGTAAGTTAGTATTTCTTGCAACACATCGTCTTCACTGGATGAAACAAATGGATCATATTCTTATTTTAAATAAAGGGAAAATGATAGAAAGTGGAACGTATGAAGAACTTGTAAAGAATGAGGCATTACATGTTCACAGGAAAGAGAGGGGATAGAGATGAGTAACTGGATTAAACCGTATATACAGCAAAATAAAGGTAGAATGACTGTAACTCTTTTCCTTGGTCTTCTTGGAGTTAGTTCAGGTGCAATGCTACTTTTCATTTCAGGTTATTTAATCTCTAAATCTGCTCTTAGACCAGAAAATGTAATGGCAGTTTATGTACCTATCGTTGCAACACGTGCGTTTAGTATAGGACAAGCGGTATTTCATTATGTAGAGCGTTTAGTTGGACACGATGTTGTATTACGCATATTAGAAAAGATGAGAACGAAACTATATGGGATAGTAGAACCACAGGCGTTATTTTTCCGTTCACGATTTCAAACGGGCGATATGTTAGGCGTATTATCCGAAGATATAGAGCATTTACAAAACCTATATTTACGTACAATATTTCCTAGCATATTAGCATTAGTTGTATATAGCATATTCGTACTTGTTATCGGTACATTTGACGTAGTGTTTGCACTTATTGCAGGGTGTATGCTAGCTATTATCGTTTTTCTGCTTCCATTTGTATCGTTACTTTTAATGAAGCGACATCATGTTACTTTAAAACAAGGAAGAAACCGTTTGTATCAACAACTAACAGATGCTGTTTTTGGATTATCTGATTGGCAAGCAAGTGGTAGAAAAGATGAATTCATTGATAAGTATGTAGAGCAAAATGCTCAGTTGTTAAAAACGGAAAAAAGAATGAAGCGTTGGAATCATATTCGGGACAGTATTATTCAATTAGTAGTGGGTATTGTAGTTATTGCAATGATTATATGGACTGGAAATGAGGCTGCGAGTGAACAAATTGCTCCTACCGTTATTGCGGCTTTCGTCTTAATGACGTTATCTGTCACAAACGCGTTAATTCCTCTGTCAGATGCTATCGATCGAATTCCATCATATGTAGAATCCGCTCATCGTCTCAATCAAGTAGAAGGTAATGGTGTTTTACAGGATGAAAAGGAATTACCTAGAGATAAAGATTATGTTGCACCAAAACATATAGACATTGAATTAAATCATGTATCGTATAGTTACCCACATAGTAATGAAGTTGTATTGAAAGACGTATCATTACAAATAAAAGCAGGAAAGAAAATTGCCATTTTAGGAAGAAGCGGAACCGGAAAATCTACTTTGTTAAAATTGTTAACAGGTGCGCTAAGCCCGTTACATGGTGAAGTTTTATTGAATAGTGAACATGCTCACACGAATCTTTTATCAAAATATATTTCTGTATTGAATCAAAAGCCGCATTTATTCGATACGACAATTGGAAATAATGTGCGAATCGGCAAACAAGAGGCAACAGATGAAGAGATATGGAAAGCTTTAGAGAAAGCACAATTAGCTTCTCATATTGTTTCTCTTCCAGATGGATTACAAACAAAAATGCATGAGATGGGAAAAAGATTTTCTGGTGGGGAAAGACAACGGGTTGCTTTTGCAAGAACGCTAATGCAAGAAGCACCAATCATTGTACTAGATGAACCTACAATCGGCTTAGATCCAAAGACAGAATTATCTTTAATAGAAACGATGTTTTCTGCAACGGAAGAAAAGACAGTAATTTGGATTACGCACCATCTTGTAGGAATGGAGCATGTTGATGAAGTAATATTCCTTGATCGTGGTCAAATTGTGATGCAAGGTAGTCATGAACAACTTCTGAAAGAAAATGAGAAGTATCGTATGCTTTATGAGTTAGACAAAGGAATATAATTTTATTAAGTATGTAATGGAAAAATAGCTACGCCTAATGGTGGAGCTATTTTTTGTTTTGAAATAAATATTCTATTCTTTTTTTGATGGATGGCAAATGTATATGATCGTTACGAATGAAAAATGAATTTCATATTATACATATAATGGAGGGGATATACGTGAAGGAGCAGTATAAAATTATTGTTTTAAGTGATGAATTATCAAAGGAGAAGATTCAAAATACATTAGACAAAAATAAATGTAAAACAATCGTTCATCTTGTAGACGTGTCAGCTATTGTTCAAATAGAAAATTCTTTTCAATATATAGTCATTTGGAGAATGGATGCAGAAAAAATTACAAATGAATTGATAAATAGGGGCGTGCAAAGTACAAAAATTATTAATTTAACAAAATACATGTATGAATGGAGGAATAAATTAATTTCTATCTATCAAATAAATCCGGATCTTATGTCTTTATACATTTCTATGAAAAAAGCAAAGGGTGATCCGACGTATGAATTATTTGCGACGGGCTTATCTTATCCGCATTGTGGCATAAGTACGGAGCTCCTCTCAAAAAAGTCAATAAAACTAACACTTCCATCGCAAGATTTATACTATGATTATTTAATAGCATCACAACTTCTATCAAACAATCATTCCTTTCAATATTGTTTAATAGGAATAGCTTATTTCTCGTTTTATTTCGACATGTCGTTATCATCTGAATCATATAGAATTCACAAAGTATATTATCCATTGTTTCAGGACGGTCATCATACTGTCGTTCATTCTCATCTACCCACTGATGGGTTCTCACACCTAGATACGCCGAAACCGCTTTTTTCTATTTTTAACATGCATTTTGAGTATATTTTATTAGATGAACTAAAAAATGAATCATTGATACTGCCTTGGATACACGCTGAATGGAATACCACTCCTCCTCACATTTCTTTTGAAGAACACGGGAAAATAAGAGCAGCTTCACATGCTAAATTGTCATATCCTCATACTTTAGTTGAAAATAAAACGATTTTCAAAAAATATTTAGAACTATTGTTAAAACATGATATAAAACCACTAATTGTTGTATTTCCTGTTACTTCACATTATTTCAATTGTAGTAGTAAGAAATTAAAAGAAGATTTTTATAACGTTATAAAAGATTTTCAATCTCAATATTCTTTTCAAATTATAGATTTATTTGATTCGCCATTATTTTGCGATGATGATTTTTATGATAGTGATCATATGAATAAAAAAGGTGCAAATAAAATGTCCATGTTATTAAATATGTTTATTCAGGAACGAAAAGTATGATATTTCGTTTCATGTCTGCATAAAAGTATATAGGCTCCATTCGGTTACAGTAATGTGATTTTTGTGTCGCGTATATAAATAATATGCGAAGAGGTGAGAGAGTAAAATGAGAACTCGTATTGAAAGAAATGAAGAGGTGGTAGATCAACTTCCGTTGGTAAGTGTATTAATTCCTACATATAATCGTCCATGCTACTTTGAAGAGGCGTTATGTAGTGTGTTAGAACAAATGTACCCTAATATAGAGATTATAGTTGGAGATGATAGCACGAATGACGAAACAGAAAAGGTGTTACAAAAATACTTATGTGATCATTCAAATATTACTTATATAAAAAACAGGTCAACTCTCGGACAGTTTGAAAATGCTCTAATGTTATTTAATGAAGCGAGCGGTGAGTATATAAATTTTTTAATGGACGATGATATCTTTCATGTGGATAAAATTGAAAAAATGATGAAGTATTTTTTCAATGATCTAGCTAATGAAATTAAGCTTGTAACATCCCATCGTCAAGTAATTGATGAAAAAGGGAAAGAACTACGACATATTTATTCAACTGTCCGTTTATTTAAAGAGGATACGATTATAGAGGGAACAGAATTAGCAAATAGGGTAATTGTCGATCAAAAAAATTATATTGGAGAACCGACAACAGTTTTATTTCGTAAAAATGATTTACAAGAACCGTATGGGATTTTTGATAAGAGGAGGTATCTTTGTAACGTAGATATAGCTTCATGGTTATCTTTATTAAGTAAAGGAAAAGCAGTATATATAGCAGAGACACTGAGTTACTTTCGATTACATCCAGATCAACAGTTAAATGAATCTAATAAAATGATGGATGGATTAGAAGATTTTTCACATAGTATTTTAGTAGGAGAAAAATATGGTTTCTTATCTAACGAAAAAGAGTTAGATAAAGCGATAACTAATTTTCTAGATTATGCAAGAAGGATAGTTTCACCATCAATATTATATACATTAGACTATTATCAAAAAATTAAAGAAAAGAAAATAAACATAGAAAAGAAAAAACAACATATAAATAATAATTCGCCTTTACCGAAAGTAAGTATACTTATTCCTGCGTACAATAGGCCGTATTACTTGGAATTGGCGCTTAACAGCGCTCTGAATCAAACATATGAAAATATTGAAATTATTATTTCTGACGACAGTACAAATAATGAAGTCAATGCTATGATTCAACCGTATTTACGTGAATATGAGTGTATTACATATGTTAAAAATGAAACGCCGTTAGTTGCTGAAAACTTTAATAAGTGTATAGAACTTGCGAACGGGGATTATATAAACTTTTTATTAGATGATGACTTATTTCATCATGAAAAGATCGAGAGAATGATGAAATACTTTTTGACGTTAGAAAATATTTCATTTGTGACGTCTTATCGTGAACTGATTGATGAGAACGGAGAGATATTACCACCTTCAACTTTGAATATGAAAATTGCGAAAGAAACTACACTTTTTGAAGGAAAAGAATTAGGGAATTACATATTGAAAAATTTAAAAAATATAGTGGGTGAGCCGACAACTGTTCTGTTTAATCGGAACTTGTTTGAAGGGAAGTTTGGGTATTTTAAAGGGAAGGCTTATTCTGCTATTAATGACATTGCAACTTGGTTAGATATGATGAGGAAAGGGAAAGTAGTTTATATAAAAGAGCCTCTTAGTTATTTTAGACAACATAGTGGACAAAATCAAAAACAAATGCATTTTATTTTAATGACAATTGAAGAGTGGATTGAATTAATTATAGATGCATATAATAGTGGGTTTTTAAGTTCTGAGAGGGATTATAAGGAGAGCCTATCTTATTGTTTAGAAAATGCGGGATTTATAGTTAAGGATGCAGTAAAAAATGGAGAACTAGATCAAATTTATAATGAAAAGATTAAAAAAGGATTAAACAAGCTAGTTGCTCATATGTTTGAGAAAGAACCTTGTTATTGTCAATATTGCAATCAACAATTTGAAAAATTTTTACCTTGGCCAGCAGATTATGATTTTCCGAAATATAAATTTGAGATGTGGAATAAAGATACAGGGATATGTCCAGTTTGTAGTTCAATGGATCGTGAAAGATTGTATCGTGCGTACATTGAAACGGAAACGGACTTGTTAAGTAGAAAATATACTATGCTTCATATTGCACCTGAAGCGAATTTAAGGGATTGGTTTAACGAGTATAAAAATATTACGTATGTATGTGGGGATATAGAACCAAAGGATCCATTAATGAAGGAAATTGATGTTACAAGTATTACATATGATAGTAATACGTTTGATGTAATTTTGTGTAGCCATGTATTAGAACACGTTCTTGACGATGATAAAGCAATGCGAGAGTTATATAGGGTTTTAAAACCAAATGGATGGGGAATTATTCAAGTACCAATCGTAATGAATGTAGATTCTATTATAGAGAATAAATTAATTGTAACACCACAATTGAGAAAATTAGCTTTTGGTCAAGAAGATCATGTGAGAATTTATAATCAATCGGGATTCATTCAACGATTAACGAATGCAGGATTTAAGGTGGAATTATATAACATAGCTGAAAGACAAGGAATGAAAAGTGCGAGGAAATTTGGATTATCTGAAACAGATATGCTCTATATTGTCCGAAAATGATAGGAAGGAATAAATAGATATGGAGAATATTCCTTTTTTACGTGCTTCAACTGTACCAGTAATTGAGTATTTAGATGAATTGAAGGAAATTGATGCATCGCACATATATACGAATTATGGACCTATAAATCAACGTTTTGAACAAACAATTATGTCGGGATTTTTTCAGAACAGGGGAGCTGTTACAACAGTAGCAAACGCAACGTTAGGGTTAATGGCGGCCATTCAACTTAAGAAAAGAAAAAAAGGAAAGTATGCCCTCATGCCTAGTTTTACATTCCCTGCAACTCCATTAGCGGCTATTTGGTGTGGGTTGGAACCTTATTTTATTGATATTTCAATAGATGATTGGTATATGGATAAAACAGTACTCTGGGATAAGATTGAAGAATTAAAAGAAGAGGTTGCGATTGTTGTCCCGTACGCAACTTTTGGCTCATGGATGAACTTAGAAGAATATGAAGAATTAGAGAAAAAAGGTGTTCCGGTTGTCGTAGATGCGGCACCGGGATTTGGATTAATGAATGGAGGGATGCATTACGGTCAAGATTTTAGTGGAATGATCATATATAGCTTTCATGCAACAAAGCCTTTCGGAATTGGTGAAGGAGGGCTCATATATAGTAAAAATGAAGAAGATATACAACGTATTAAAAGAATGGGGAATTTCGGATTTGATACAAATCGTGAATGTACGATGATGGGGTTTAATTGTAAAATGTCTGAATACGCAGCCGCGATTGGGATTGCAACTATGAAAAAATGGGATGACAAATTAAAAGAACGCACCCATATTTCTGAATGGTATAAACAATTGTTACAAAGTAATGGGTTAATGAAAAAAGGGTGGCAATTCCAAAAGACAGAAGCAGTTATTCAGCAATTTATGCCTATTCTTTGTCCGGAAGAAGTTCGCAACAAACAAGTAATAGAAGAACTGAAAAAACAGAAAATAGAAGCTAGATTATACTTTTCGCCCTCTTGCCACCAACAAGTTCTTTTTAGAAACTATAAGTCTACAGATTTAACAAGAACGAATAAAATAGCAAAACGAATAGTAAGTTTGCCTTTATGGGAAGGAATGACGAAAGAAATAGTAGAACAAATTGTAATCTGTTTAGGACAGAAGGTGGTGTCGGCAGATGAATAGTTTTTATAGTCAAGAAGAGCTAAAGAAAATTGGATTTTTATCTGTTGGGAAAAATGTATTGATTAGTAAAAAAGCAAGTATATATAATCCAGGTGTTATATCAGTTGGTAATCATGTAAGAATTGATGATTTTTGCATTTTAAGTGGCAAAATCACAATTGGAAGTTATTCGCATATATCAGCGTATACAGCGTTATATGGAGGGGAAGTTGGAATTGAAATGCATGACTTTGCAAATATCTCAGCTAAAACAATCGTATATGCAGTACTAGATGATTTCAGTGGGAATACATTAATGGGGCCAACCGTCCCGAATCAATATAGGAATGTGAAAACAGAAAAAGTTATTTTAAAAAAACATGCGATTATTGGTGCTAATTCTATTCTTTTTCCAAATGTAACTATAGGAGAAGGCACGGCAGTAGGTGCGATGAGTATGGTAAAAGAGAGTTTAGATGATTGGTATATTTACGCTGGAATTCCCGTAAGGAAAGTAAAACCTCGTCAAAAAAAGATGCTAGAGTTAGAAATTGATTTTTTAAAAAGCATTCATTCTTAACAAAAAAGAATGAATGCTTTTTATTTTTATCCCGCTATTTGCCGATAAAGATTCCACTGGTGAGGGCTAATTAAAGTTTCACTTTATGATAGAGCAGAGTGTATCTTAACTTATTATGTTTTAAATTTTGCTGACCAAGGCAATACTGAGCCATAGTGAATGTAAAGTTGGAGGGCGAGCGTATATGTTTGATGAGGATGGGATTGTTTTAATTATGGAACCAGCTGATGAAAGAAACTTGAGGAGATTTATTTTTTCAGTGCCAAAGTCAGTGTATGAAAAGAAGGGGCTTACATTACACTATGGAACAGCTATAGGACAAGGGTATATGGATATAATTGAAGATATTATAAGTGTACATATAGAAATAGATGTTGTAACGATAATAGGGCATGTAAGAGGGTAAATAGCTATTTGAAAAAGGTTATAAACAATTTAGCTAGAAGTTATGTATAGAGAAAATTACAGACAATTATAAGGACGAAGGGGGTCTAAAATGAAAATAAAATCAATTGTATTAGTATTCATAGTTTCAATTGGTTTAATGGGATGTTCAATAGTGGAAGAAGGAAAGAACTCCATAGATTATGCTCAAAAGGCGACAGACTATGTAAATGAAATAAGTGCATTTGCAAATGATGCACCAGCATTAGCAGAAAAGGCCGTTAATGATAGCGAGGCTCGAAAAGAATTAGAAACGAAGCTTAGTGAAATTAAACAAGATATACCCGCATTCAATGAATTAACGCCACCTGATGTAGCAAAGGATCTTCATCAACAAATCGTCGGATATAACGAAAAGTTAAATACGTTAATTGATACGGCGAAGACAAAGATAGAAGAAGGCAAAGTGGATGTAGAGCAATTTAAAAACTCTGAGCTTATGCAGACGGTAGATCAAGTTCGAGATTTGAAAGATAAAGTGCAAAATTTAGGTCAATAGTAAAAAGCTCCGTTTGTGATAAACGGAGCTTTTTGTATAAGTGATTACTTAATAAAATACACCACAACACCCATTAAAATGATAGTATTCCCAATTACTTTTCTTTTCGTTACTTTTTCACCTAAAAAATACCAACCGAAAATTAATATGATGATATAACTTAATGATTCTAATGCAGAGACTTGATTTATTGTCAGTCCCTTTAAGGCGATAATATTGAATCCTGCGTTAAGTACAAATAAAGAGTAACCGATGATTACATATGGATTTACATATTCTTTTAATTTAGAATCATATTGCTGTAAAGTAGCCTTTTTTAATAAAATTTGTGAGTAATTGGCCAATACGATTCCAAAGATCAATAACAACATATAACTATTCATCTTTTGTCACCACCACAATTCCGACGATAATAATAGCCGCACCAAGTAAATGATTCCACTGTATCGTATCTCCAAATAGAACTACTGACCAAAGCATTGACCACAGTATAATAATTCCGCGATGTGAATATGCTTTCGATATTTCGAAATGCTTAATTACTTGTTGCCATAAAATTGCATATCCGAATAAAAGTACAACTAGTCCGAAATAAGCAATAAAAAATGAGATGGAAGCAATGGGAAACTTAGCTGCCCATTTCATGTAAACCACAATGATAGAATATATCAAAAAAGCTACATGTAAAAATACGTAATTTTTAATAGTTGGTTTCATTTATTCACTCTCTTTTACATATAAATATATATTTATATCTATCTTTTCCTAATAATAGATATTAGAACGTATTTTGTTTAATCTTTCACATTCCAAATTATATAGTATCATGGCTTTTATTGTAAAACAATAGAAGCTATGCATTCATTTTTTCCAAGGTTCTACAACATGTATCGTTTTATTTGTTGCATCCAACTTTACTTGAATACCGATAGGCATGGTAATCATGGGATGTGTATGACAACAATCGAAGTCAGCTAGAAAAGGAATTCTTTGATTTTGAAGTACTTCTAATAGTATTTCAAAAGGTTTTCGATTTGTACCACAATCATCAAATTGCTCATGTTTTCCAAGAATGATACCTGAAATTTTATCGAATACACCGTTAATTTTAAGTAATGAAAAGCTTCTTTCAATAGTAGCTGCATCTTTTGAACTGTCCTCAATGAAGAGAATGTCGCCTTCTTGAATATGTGGCATATAGGGGCTACCCAAAATTCCTTGTATCGTGTTTAAATTCCCGCCAATAATACGCCCAGTAGCTTTTCCATCAATTACTGAAATCCAATCGTTTGGTCGAAGTTCTTTCTCCTTCGTCTTTTCTTCCCAATTAATAAATTCATCTGACCAAAATAATGGTTGTTTTATATGATAAGGAAGAGAATGATCATGTAGTAAAGTTTCAGCAAAATATTTGTATGTGCAATCAACAAAAGGTTCAAATTCGCCAAAGGAAGGGACGAGAGCTGGTCCATAAAATGTAGGGATTCCTGTTTTGGCGTAAATTGCTAGTAATAAAGCAGTTGCATCTGAATACCCAATCATTATTTTAGGGTTCTTTAGAAAAGCATCATAATCAATATAAGGTAATATTGAATTTGAATTCATCCCACCAATTGTTGACATAATACAAGAAATATTAGGATTTCTTATTAAGACATTTAGCTCCTCAGCACGCTCTTGTATACTACCAGAACGATAAAAATCATATCGACCTGTTAGTGAACCTTCTAATATATGAAATCCTTTCTGTTGTAAGTAAGATTTCGCTCGTTCAAATCTTTTTGGAGAAGTGTAGGTTACTGGAGAAGAAGGTGAGTAAATCCCAATTGTGTCTCCGTATTTTAATGATTTTGGAAGTGGCATTTGTATGAATCCCTTCTATTAATAGTTTTATTCATAAGGATTTATCATTGAATATTCTTATATTTCAGTATTGTTATTGTAACATACATGCATTGAAATAATAATTACTGTAGATGAATAAATATGCTTTTTACCTTGACGATATAAAGGGAAAGTTGTTATGGTTAAATGTGAGTGTATAAAAGGTTTGTTAAAGGAGTTTTGAAATGAAGCGGTTAAAATGGGGAAGGCTGACAGTCCTATTAGTCATTGTTTTAGGGATATGTTGGTTCTTATTCCAAGGAACTCAAAAGAGTGCAACAAGTATAGAGGGACAACCTTTACAAGTGGCAGAACTACCTAAAACAGGATTAGTTGAAAAAGTAGTCCCACCAAAGTACATACCACCGGAAATTGATGCAAAAGCAGCTATGATTATTGATGCGAGTAATGGAGATATTATTTATCAACATAATGAAAATGAGGCTTTTGCGCCAGCAAGTATGTCTAAGATGATGACAGCATATCTTCTATTAGAAAATGTACATAATGGGAAAGTTCGCTGGGAAGATCCGGTGAAAATGAGTGCGAAAGCGGCACAAACAGAGGGAGCGAGAATCCCAGTACAAGTTAATGACACATTAACTGTTAAAGATTTATATCATGCATTAATGATTGAGTCAGCTAATAATTCAGCTGTGGCTTTAGCAGAACATATGGCAAAATCGGAGAAAGATTTCGTTCAGCTTATGAATGCAAAAGCGAAACAGTTAAAAATGTCGGAACATGCTAAATTTGCAAATGCTTCTGGATTACAAGAGCCCGATGGAAGTGAAACAAAAATGACGGCTGGTGATGTAGCAAACTTGGCGTATCATCTTATAAAAGATTACCCAGAAATATTAGAAGTGACTCACTTACGTCAAAGTCAGTTAGCATTTAATAATATTAATGTTATAAGTACAAATGATATGTTAAACAAAAATAATAAAGCTTTATATATAGAAGGAATAGACGGATTAAAAACAGGATTTACAGATAGCGCAGGGTATTGTTTTACGGGTACAGCAAAACAAGGTGATACTCGTATTATTACAGTTGTTATGGGAACAAAAGGTAAAACAAAGCGTTTTACAGAGACGAATAAGCTAATGTCTTATGCATTTGGGTTAGTTAATTAAGTGAAATACTGAGTTGGATCATCATATAAGAAAGGCAATTTGTTGTTACGTATTATCGGTAACAACAAATTGCCTTTTATTTTTTAGCACTAATAAAGTAAAAAGGTAAAAAATGTGAGTGTTATTATTTGAGTTTATTATTGTTTGTTTATATTATAAAGTTAGAAACTTATTAATGATAAGTTTTGAGGGGCATATGATGTGTACATAGGAAAAAGCCTCAAATGAAAATTGGAGGGAATTATGATGGCAAAAGATTTTTACTCAGCAATTGAAGACAGAAGATCTATTTACGCAATTAGTAAAGAACAAGTAGTTTCTGATGAAAAAATTCAAGAAGTGATTTATCATGCTGTAAAACATACACCTTCAGCTTTTAACTCTCAGAGTGCTCGTGTTGTCGTCTTGCTTGGAGAACAACACGATAAGTTATGGGATATTACGAAAGAAACGTTACGAAAAATTGTACCTGAAAATAACTTCGCTTCTACGGAAGAAAAAATGAATGCATTTAAAAGTGGTTATGGAACAGTTCTATACTTCGAAGATAGTGAAGTGGTGGAACAACTGCAAGAAAAATTTGCATTATACAAAGAGAACTTTCCAATTTGGTCTCAGCAATCCTCTGGAATGTTACAATTTGCAATTTGGACAGCTTTGGAAATTGAAGGGTTTGGTGCTACATTGCAACATTACAATCCATTAATTGATGAAGAAGTGAGAAAAGAATGGGGAGTTCCAGAAAATTGGAAGCTTATTGCGCAAATGCCGTTTGGTAAACCAGTTGTACCTGCAGGTGAAAAAGAATACCAGCCTTTAGAAAACCGTGTGAAAATTTATAAATAATGTAGGAACGAGTGGGGGAATTGTTTATCCCCCACTAATTATTATTTGAACCAATCGGGGTTTTGCTACTTATAAAAAGGTGAACAGGGATACAACCTGTTCACCTTTTTATAAGTAGTAAGGATTTTTTTGATAGGAATTTTTCATCTGATTTTTTAATTCGTTTTTACGTGTTTCAATAGTTGATATTTTTTGTAAGGTAATAATTGAAACGAATTGAAAAAAAGCATAGTACAGTTCTATATTTTTATTTATAGGATCATCTATTATGTTTTTCATAAATATACCTCCCTTTTGATTCCACTATTTGCAAGCAATAAAACGCTCATCTTAAAATTCAATTGCTTTCCGTGTAGGGTAAATAAAATGTGTATAGATTAAAACGCTACTATATATGATAATATAAATACCCTATAAATTCCATAGACAGTTAAAAATGCGTAGCGGAATGTGTATTTTCGTCAAATTAGAACAAAATTTTTGAAGTTAAATCTTACAAATCGTCAAATCTTTTAAAAGCGATAGATAGTATCAAAAATAGTTTTCTAAAAATATTATACTATTGATAAAAAAAGTGTTTTTTGTCATGATAAGAGTATACTTCATAGGAGGAACTATACTAGGAAATACATTCTTTGCATTGTGTTAGATGAATAGAAATTTTTTAAGTGGATAGAAAATATATACTAAGATAATGAATGATATGTCGAATTTTCAATAAAATACATAAGAAATATAAAAAAAGCATTGCAAAAAGAGTAAGTTTAATGGTAAAGTTCACATGAAGTTCACACGGATTTCACTTCGCTCGTTTAAAATGAACTCTGTGTGAAAAATAAAACTCTTGTTAAAAAATGGAACTTAATGAATATTTTACTTTGATAATATTGTAAAGTATTAAGTTTATAAGTTTTTTTAAAGAGGATAGTAGGGAAAGGAAGTAAAGACAACTTATGAAAAAAGTAATTGCAGGTTTAGCAGCAGCTTCAGTAGCAGGTGTTGCAGTTCCAGGTATGGATTCTGCTCATGCACAAGTTTCAAACGAAGCGCTAAAAGAAATTAATGGACAAACTCAAACACAAACGACTGTAACTGAAACAAAAACTGTAGAAACAAAATCTGACTTAAAATACACAGTAACTGCTGATGTATTAAATGTTCGTTCAGGTGCTGGTACAGGACATAGCGTTATTTCTAAAGTAAAACAAGGTCAAGTACTACAAGTAATTGGACAAGAAAACGGTTGGTTCAAAGTAACTGTAAACGGTCAAACTGGTTATGTAAGTGGTGACTTCGTAACGACTGGTGGTAAAACAGGAACTACTGCTCAACAAGGAACTGGTACTTACACAGTAAACGTTTCTTCACTTAACGTACGTACAGGCCCAAGTACATCTCATACAGTATTAGGCTCTGTAAATAAAGGTAAAACAGTACAAGTTGTTGGTGAAGTACAAGATTGGTTTAAAATCAACTTCAATGGTGGAACTGGATACGTAAGCAAAGACTTCGTAACAAAAGGTGGTTCTGCTGTATCTAACCAAACACAACAACCAACTACAAACAACAATACTACTACAGTTCAAACTGGTGGTTCTTATGTTGTTAACACTGGTGCTTTAAAAGTACGTACAGGCCCAGCTACATACAACGCTGTAATCGGTGGTGTAACAAACGGTACAGTATTAAACGTTACTGGCGCTGAAAATGGTTGGTACAAAATTAACCATAACGGCCGCACAGGTTACGTAAGTGCAGACTTCGTTAAGTTTGTAAAAGGCGGAGTAAACAACGTTACAAATAACAATAACGTTACAAATAACGTTCAACAACCAGGTAAAGACGTACAAAAACCAACAACTGGTGGAGATACATCTTCAATCGCTGGATTCGCTAGATCATTAAATGGTTCACCATACAGAACAGCTGGTACAACACCTGCTGGTTTTGATTGCAGTGGATTCATTCACTACGTATTAAATCAAACTGGTCATAAAGGCGCTCGTCAAACAGTTGCTGGATACTGGAGCTCTAAAACAAAAACTAGCAATCCACAACCAGGTGATTTAGTATACTTCCAAAACACTTATAAATCAGGTCCTTCTCACATGGGTGTTTACTTAGGAAACGGTCAGTTCATTAGTGCAGAAACTGATGCAACTGGTGTACGTATTAGTTCTGTAAGTAACTCTTACTGGAGCAAGCACCTATTAGGTTACACAAAAGCATACTAAGAAAAAGTAGATTATATACTTTTCGTATAGAGAAAAGGCTTTCCAGGGAAACTTGGGAAGCCTTTTTATAGTTTAATAAATTGGAAGGTAATAGTTTTTACTGTAACTTCCCGTTTAAAAATCGAGCGTATAGATCATGAAAGTAGTTGGGGCGGAATAAGTTTGCTGCATGTCCTGCTAACGGTATTTCTTTATATAAAACGTTAGGAAGAATGGACTTTAAATCAAAAAGACAAGATTTATAGAGATGATCATGTTCGCCCATTACCCATAGAATAGGGTGGGGAAGTGATTTTAATTTAGATTTTAAATCGAATTCTAACCGGTGACGTAATGATTGAGCAATAATTGATGAATGTAATTGCAATCCGAACCGATAATAAATATTTCTTGAAATGACTGCGAACGGATTTGCCTTTAGTATGCCACTTGGAAAAATGGTATTTGCGTATTGAGAGAGCCATTTAGAGTAATCGTCTCCTCGCTTCTCCCAAAACTTTTGAAATACGTTATATAAAAGGGACGGGTTATTATAATGTCCACCAATATGACAAATGCTCAAAACTTTTTCTGGATGCATTTGTGCAAAAATGGTAGAGATATAACAGCCGTAGCTTAAAGCGCAAATGTGAGCCTTTTGAATGCCTTCTTTTTCGTATAAATTCAATAATTGATCAACGAGACGCTGTAATGAAAATTCGATAGCTTCTCCTTTATCATCGCCGTGACCTAATAAGTCATAAGTAATAATGTTGTAAGAGGCGGAAAATCGTTTATGCTCTTTTTTGAAAGCACGACGATTGCCGACTAAACCATGAATAAAAATAATTGTTTCCTTTTTAGAATGTATATTTGTTTGCAAAAAGGATACTCCTTTCAATAACTGGAGATTTATATAGTATTGTAAATTGGTTATCTATCATTCACATAGAACAATATTAAGTACCAGGTAATAATATCAGATGTTTATATCTGTTGTAAAGATGAGTTTTTATGTATATTTTGTAAAAACAGAAAAAGTGTGTTTACATTCAGTTTACATTTGTATTGTATTCTATTTTTAGAAAGAACAGTTTTGTTTAACACGAGGAGATGACAGAAATGGAAGTTAGAAATGAAATAAAGAAAAAAGGGAGTTGGAGGCAGTTTTTACGCCTTATTCAAGATACAAATCCTTCGAAAGGGATTCTTGTTTTTGCGTTATTCATGAGTTTGCTTTCTACGGGAGCGAGTTTATTTATTCCGATGTTAACAAAAGGATTAGTAGATAATTTTTCACTTTCGTCAATTAGTACAGGACAAATTGTTGGGCTAGTTGCATTCTTTATTATGCAAACTATAGCTGCAGGATTATCTATATATTTACTAAATTATATCGGGCAGAAGATTGTAGCCGGACTGAGAGAACGTTTGTGGAAAAAGGTACTTATATTGCCAGTATCTTATTATGATCAAAATAGAACAGGCGATACAATTAGCCGAATGACAAATGATACAGGTGTTGTGAAGACATTAATTTCTGAGCATTTGTCAAATTTATTAACAGGCGGTATTTCAATTGTCGGATCATTAATCGTATTATTTGTTTTAGATTGGAAAATGACACTTTTACTTTTAACGGTTATTCCATTATCAGTACTGATCTTAGTTCCACTAGGACGAAAAATGTATAAGATTTCAAAAGCACTTCAAGATGAAACAGCTTCTTTTACAAGTGTGCTAACGCAAGTATTATCAGAAATTCGTTTAGTGAAATCTTCGAACACAGAAAAAAGAGAATATGAAACTGGAAATAAAGGTATCGAGAAGTTATTGCAATTTGGTTTGAAAGAGGGAAAAGTGCAAGCGTTAATTTCACCAGTTATGTCGTTTGTTTTAATGGCATTGCTTGTTATTATCGTAGGATATGGCGGGATGCGAGTTTCTAGCGGTGCATTAACAACTGGGGAATTAGTAGCGTTTATTTTATATTTAGTTCAAATTATAATGCCGATGAGTCAATTATCTATGTTCTTTACACAATTCCAAAAGGCAATTGGTGCAACGGAAAGAATTAATACTATTTTAGAATATGAAGTAGAAGACCATGAAACTGGTGTGAAAGTCACAAATGCTAAGCAACCAATTGTTCTTGAAAATGTATATTTCGAGTATAACGAAGAAGAGCAAGTGTTAAAGAATATTGATTTCACAATTGAATCAGGAAAAGTAACAGCGATCGTAGGGCCAAGTGGTAGCGGGAAAACGACATTATTTTCACTATTAGAACGTTTTTATGAGCCAACTAGCGGTGCTATTAAATTAGGGAAAGATGCAATTACGAGCTATTCATTACAATCATGGCGACGTCAAATTGGTTACGTTTCACAAGATAGTCCGTTAATTGATGGAACGATTCGGGATAACATTTGTTACGGCGTTGAGGGAGAAGTGACAGATGAAGAAATTGAAAAAGTAGCGGCGATGGCATACGTTGATGCATTTATTCATGATTTGCCAAATGGATATGCAACAGAAGTTGGAGAACGTGGTGTGAAACTTTCTGGAGGACAAAGACAGCGAATTGCCATTGCCCGAGCGTTACTTCGAAATCCACAAATTCTTATGTTAGATGAAGCAACTTCTAGTTTAGATAGTAAATCAGAGTCTGTCGTTCAAAAGGCATTAAATAACTTAATGAAAGGCAGAACAACGTTAGTTATTGCACATAGACTTTCTACTGTAGTAGATGCAGATAAAATTATTTTTATAGAAAAAGGGAATCTTACAGGAAGCGGTACACATGATGAATTGTTACGCACACATGACATGTATCGTGAATTTGCAACGCAACAATTGAAAATTAAAGAGGGCGTATTATAAAATGAATCATCAGTGGGGCTTATACTCCGCTGATGATTCATTTTTACAAGTTATATAAAAGATGCTACGTAGAAAGGAGAGGTTTTCTTTGCTACCAAAAATTTTAATAGTAGATGACGATCCACATATTAGAGAACTTGTTTCTGTATTTTTAGAGCGGGAAGGATTTCAAACATATGAAGCAATTGATGGTCTAGATGCACTTCAAAAAATAAATGAAGTGAAAGTTGATATGGTTATTCTTGATATCATGATGCCGAATATGGATGGATTTGATGTATGTTTTGAATTAAGAAAATACTATGATATCCCTATTTTGATGCTAACTGCTAAAGGAGAAACATCTCAAAAAGTAAAAGGGTTTCATCTTGGTACGGATGATTATCTTGTAAAACCATTTGATCCGATAGAACTAGTAGTGAGGGTAAAGGCGTTATTGAAACGTTATCAAATTACTGTGTCGCAATCAATTCAAGTTGGAAATGTACTGTTAAACCGTAAAACATTTGAAGTTATAACCGGAGAACAAACGGTTACGTTACCACTAAAAGAATTCGAATTGCTCTTTACTTTAGGTTCTAAAGCGGGAAGGACTTGTTCGAGAGAGCAATTAATTGAAGATGTATGGGGATATGATTTTGAAGGGAATGAGCGTACACTAGACGTTCATATAAATCGGTTACGTGAGAAGTTCCAAGAAGAGAAGTCGAAATTTAGTATTAAAACGATAAGAGGCTTAGGATATCGCTTAGAGGTAAGTAAATGAGAAGAAGAGAGCGAATGAATAAGGTGAAGATATTGAAAATAATTGGAGCGGTACTAGCTCTCTTTTCTTTTCTCACAATAATTTGGTCTATAGCCTTTTATGTATCATCAAGTGTAATAAATGCTCTTGAAATACAAGTATCACCTTTTGTTACTTTTTTAATTAGTGATATGGTCGGCTTTGTATTTATTGTTCTTATTTGGGTGTTGATTGGGGTATTAATGAGACCGAAGCGAGAGGCGATGATTTGGACTATTATTGAACCGATACAAAAAATTGCAAAAGGGGACTTCTCCGTAAAAATACGAAATGAAGAGAAATATGATGGAGAAATTGGTGTGCTCGTAAAAAGTATAAATGATATGACAGATGAACTAAATGCGATGGAGAAAATGCGCCAGGAATTTGTATCGAATGTTTCTCATGAAATACAGTCACCATTAACTTCTATAAAAGGATTTGCTAGAGCGCTACAAGATAACAATCTTTCCGAGGAAAAGAGAGAGCATTACCTTACCATTATTGAAACGGAAACGACGAGATTATCTAAACTAAGTCAAAATTTACTGAAGCTTACCCTTTTAGAGTCGGAAGAATATACACCAGAAAGAGCGACTTATCGATTAGATCAACAGTTAAAGCAAATTGTGTTAAATAGTGAACCGCTCTGGGCTGAAAAAGAAATTGAATTGGAACTTAATTTAGAGAAAGTGCACATTACTGCTGACCAAGAAAGTATGAGTCAAGTTTGGATAAATTTAATTCATAATAGTATTAAATTTACGCCAAATGGTGGCACGATTACAATTCAGTTAAAAGAATATGAGAAAGTAGTGGAAGTACGTATTCGCGATTCAGGAATTGGTATATCAAAAGAACAGAAGCAACATATTTTTGAGCGCTTTTATAAAGCGGATTCTTCACGAAATCGTGCTTATGGAGGAAGTGGCTTAGGTTTGGCTATCGTAAAAAAAGTACTCGACCTTCATCAAGGAGAAATAAAAGTCGAGAGTGAGGAAGGGAAGGGTACGGAATTTATTGTATGTATTCCTAAGTATAAAGAGAAATAGTGTTAGGGGCATATCTTCTAACACTATTTTTCTTTATACATACATTTACCATTGCTGCAGCTATACTGATAAGCTTTTCCTTCACTATTCATACGGTATGAGTAATCAGATTCTTTATCTTTTTTAAAGTCAACGTATGCTTCTGCACCGTTTTTATCATCATCAATATCAACGAATTGAACATGGCGTATAGAATAATCTTTCTTTTTACTTAAACCTCTTTCTTGCAAGTTTTTATGAATACCGTCTACTAACTCGTCAAACAATGACCAGTTTAAATTAAGATTTTCAAATGACTCAGTATGTCTTCCTAAAATGCCGTTGTCTTGTATTATTTTATTATTATCGTATGTATAAGAGTATGTAAAATAAGGTTCGTCTTTATATACGACTTCCGCATAATAGCCGATATTATAAAGAGGAGTATATTTTCCGGTTATGCTTTGTATTTCTTTTTGCTTATATCCTTTTATAGTATGGAGATATTCGTTAGTATCTTTTTTTATTACTTTATAATGTAGTGGATTACCAAATATAAAGTACATAGCCAAAAATATGATGCATAGTCCGACTGCAGTTAGTGGCAAGAACCATTTTTTTCTTGTCATACACATATACTCTCCTATGTAGAATTTATTTTTATTTTACATGAATTATGGCAAATCCATAAGAATTATAAATAAAAAATTTCTATAGTTACCTACAAGTAACCTACGCACATGAAAGTGCATCATTGCCTTTTTACATAAACATAGATACAATTTTAATATAGTACATAACTGAGATGATTAAGGAGTGTTATACTTGGCAGAATTATTACAAGGCAAAAATGCTTTAATTACAGGAGCAGGTAGAGGGATTGGTCGCGCTGTAGCGATCGCATTAGCGAAAGAAGGCGTAAATGTCGGTCTTTTAGCTCGTTCAGAAGAAAACTTAAAAGCTGTAGCGAAAGAAGTAGAAGCAGAAGGCGTAAAAGCTGTTATTGCGACTGCTGATGTTTCTTCATATGAAGAGGTGACTACTGCAATTGAAACGTTAAAAAACGGTTTAGGATCTATCGATATTTTAATTAATAACGCTGGTATTTCTAAATTCGGTAAGTTTTTAGAATTAGACGTT
Source organism: Bacillus cereus group sp. BfR-BA-01408 (assembly GCF_022663305.1). Lineage (NCBI taxonomy): Bacteria > Bacillati > Bacillota > Bacilli > Caryophanales > Bacillaceae > Bacillus > Bacillus cereus group sp. BfR-BA-01408. The sequence continues at coordinate 112,319 of NZ_JAKUFF010000001.1, forward strand.
GCTGATTGGGAAAAAATCATTCAAGTAAACTTAATGGGTGTATACTATGCAACTCGCGCAGCTTTACCAAGCATGATTGAACAACAATCTGGTGATATTATTAATATTTCATCTACAGCAGGACAAAAAGGTGCACCTGTAACAAGTGCATATAGTGCTTCTAAATTTGGTGTTCTTGGCTTAACAGAATCGTTAGCGATGGAAGTTCGCAAACATAACATTCGTGTAACAGCTTTAACTCCAAGTACAGTAGCAACAGACATGGCTGTTGATTTAGGATTAACTGACGGAAATCCGGATAAAGTAATGCAAGCAGAAGATATTGCAGAGTTTATCGTAGCGCAGCTGAAATTAAATAAACGTACATTTATTAAATCAGCAGGACTTTGGTCTACTAATCCGTAAGGGATACATGTATAAACAAAAGAAGGGATATCTATTTTGTAATGAAGTAGATGTCCCTTCTTTATTTTTTGTATATAAGACGGAATTTTCGGTATAATCAAAAGTGGATAGTAGAAAAGCATTGAAAAATTGAAGGGATGGTATTTTCATGAGTATGATTGAGACATGGACGGCCGTTGATCAATATGTGAGTGATGTATTAATACCGAAAGATTCTACATTAGAAGAAGTTCTTCAAGTAAACGCTGCAGCTAATTTACCAGCACATGACGTATCGCCAACGCAAGGGAAGTTTTTGCAACTATTAGTTCAAATTCAAGGAGCTCGAAACATTTTGGAAATTGGTACTCTAGGTGGATATAGTACGATATGGCTTGCAAGAGGATTGTCATCGGGAGGCCGAGTTGTTACATTGGAAGCAAGTGAAAAGCATGCTGACATTGCGCGTAGCAATATTGAACGCGCTAATTTGAATGATAGAGTTGAAGTGCGAACAGGATTAGCTTTAGATTCTTTACAACAAATAGAAAATGAGAAGTATGAACCATTTGATTTTATCTTTATAGACGCTGATAAACAAAATAACCCTGCTTATTTTGAATGGGCACTGAAACTATCACGCCCTGGTACTGTAATTATTGGGGATAACGTAGTACGTGAAGGAGAAGTGATTGACAATACGAGTAATGACCCTCGCGTACAAGGGATACGTCGCTTCTATGAGCTAATAGCTGCTGAGCCACGTGTAAGTGCTACAGCGCTTCAAACAGTCGGAAGTAAAGGGTACGATGGATTTATAATGGCAGTCGTAAAAGAATAACGAAAGGAGATAAATAGAATGAAAAAGATGTTTGAAAAGTTATAACATGTATCGTATACAACGCAGTTAACTCGTGGACCTCCAACGTACTTCAAAATATAAGTTTATATTAAAAATTGGAGGTTAGGAATAGATGAGAACTGAAAAAGAAATGCTGGACTTAATTATAAATACAGCAAAAGAGGATGAAAGAATTCGAGCTGTCATCATGAATGGATCGCGTGTAAATCCAAATGTGAAAAGAGATTGTTTTCAAGACTACGATATTATATATGTTGTAAAAGATATACGCTCTTTTACGTCTAATCATAATTGGATTCATAGGTTTGGAGAAATAATGATTGTACAAATGCCAGAAGAAATGTCATTAGTTCCACCAAATGGAGACGGGAAGTTTCCGTATTTAATGCAGTTCATGGATGGAAATCGGATTGATTTAACATTAGTTCCGGTTGATTTAATAAAAAAGTTCGTTGGACAAGATAGCTTAAGTAAATTACTTCTCGATAAAGATAATTGTATGGAAGAATTCCCGCCAGCAAGCGATAAAGATTACTTAATAAAAAAGCCTACAGAAAAAGAGTTTTTAGGTTGCTGTAATGAATTTTGGTGGTGTAGTACGAATGTGGCAAAAGGATTATGGAGAGAAGAGCTTTCTTATGCGAAAGGAATGCTTGAAGGACCAGTACGAGATATGTTCATCGTAATGCTAGAATGGCATATTGGTATGAAAACAGACTTTACAGTTAATGCAGGGAAGTTTGGAAAGCATTTTGAGCAATATTTCGAAGGAGATATGTGGGAGCAATTTAAAAAGACATTTTCTAATGCAGAATATGAAAACATATGGGAATCATTCTTTGTCATGGGTGATTTATTTAGGGAAGTGGCGAATGAAATTGCTAGCGCTTATGGATATCAGTACCCGCAAGGTGATGATGACAGAGTGACGAGTTATTTAAAACATGTGAAAGCTTTGCCAAAAGATAGCACATCAATTTATTAACAATAGTAAGCAGTAAGACTGTCCAAATTACGGACAGTCTTATTTTTGTTTATGAATAAGAATTTCTCTAACAAAGTGTAGAGGAATCACATATGAAATTTTAGGGAGGTTTTTATTATGTATTATTTTTATTCGCCACAAATGTTTGCTCCATATCAATGGGGACTAGAACGAGATGTTCCGTATACCTATATGCCATATAACTTATTTTATTACGGAAATTATATAAGCACATTGCCATACACATATACCCCTCAAAGCTATGAAGTACAAATGAAAGCAGATGAACGTGGATCGTGGACACCATTTTCATGGGTCGAAAAATATGCGTACGCATTTTCAGGACCGTACAATAAAGCGGAAGTCGCACTTACATTTGATGATGGACCGGATTTAGAATTTACGCCGAAAATATTAGATAAGTTAAAACAACATAATGTAAAAGCGACTTTTTTCTTACTTGGTGAAAACGCAGAAAAGTTTCCGAATGTCGTAAAGCGTATTGCGAATGAAGGGCATGTAATTGGCAATCATACGTATAGTCATCCAAATTTAGCGAAAGTAAATGAGGTCGAGTACCGTAATCAAATTATAAAAACGGAAGAAATATTAAAACGTTTAGTCGGCTATGCTCCTAAATTTATACGCCCGCCGTATGGTGAAATACTTGAAAATCAATTGCATTGGGCAACTGAGCAAAACTTTATGATTGTACAGTGGAGTGTGGATACAGTTGATTGGAAAGGTGTAAGTGCTGATACGATTACAAATAATGTGTTAGGGAACTCATTTCCTGGTAGTATCATACTTCAACATTCAACTCCAGGTGGACGCCTGCAAGGATCTGTAGAGGCACTGGACCAAATCATTCCGCAGTTAAAAACGAAAGGGGCACGTTTTGTAACGCTGCCAAGCATGTTCCAAACATCGAAAGAGCGAAAGTGAATGTGTTGTAAAATTGGAAAAAACAGGATTGTGTCGTATAATGAAGCTGTAGGTTAGGAGGGGATATAATTGATGTATGCACTAATAAACATAGGAATGAGTATTTTAATAGGTATTATATTTATACTTGCGGCAATTGTCCTTCAAAAAAATCCACCGACCGATATTAATGCGGCATATGGTTATCGTACGAAACAATCTATGAAAAATAAAGAATTATGGGATGCAGGTAATAGGTATAGTGCAGAAGTGATGAAGCAAAACGGATTCATTATGATGTTAATTGGAAGTGTGATTAGTATACTGTTTAGATATCCACATACAATGATAGCGATTATGGTGATTATGCTGTTATTAATCATTCGTTTATTTATACAAGTAGAGAGTAGATTGAAAATACTTGAACAATAATGAAAAACTAGGACTCCTTGCAGTACGATGCTAGGAGTCCTAGTTTATTTATAGACTATTATTTTCTAGTAAGTCTTTTCCTTGTTCAACAACAAATTCATAGTATGCAAAATCATATGGATAAATATCATCAAAAGTTATCGTTAGCGGTGTATTGCTCAAAACAGAAGTAGCGGTAAAAGATGAAATCTCTCTTTTTAATAGCTGTAGAAAAGAAGTTGCATGTATTTTCATCACATCGTCTACTTCTTGACCCGGTGCGAATGGAAGTGGGTTAATGACATTGTGGAAATACATATGACAAAACTCGCGATCTGTAAGATTTGAAATTTCATAATCTATTGTAAAGATGCCCTTATATGCTAAATCAGTCGTTTGAAAAGAAAGCCCTAATTCTTCTTCAATTTCACGAAGACCACCACTTTGTACATCTTCATCATGCATAATATGTCCAGCGGAAGTAATATCCCAAATGTTCGGAGCTTCTTTTTTATTTTTAGAGCGTAATTGGAAATATAAAAACATATCTTCATCATCTTTTTCTACAAACCAACAATGAAATGTTTCGTGCCAATCACCGTCACGATGCACTTCATCACGTAATTTCTTCCCAAGTATATTTTTTTCAGTATCAAATATTGTTAACCACTCTGTCATTTAAATTCCCCTTTCTGCAAATTTTATTATACAATATTTGTAATGAATTTTGGGAAAATAAAGAAAAAAGGAGAGGGTATAAGTGGGTATAGAGAGGACGGAAATAAAATCGATTATTTCAACAGAGGAAGAATTACGGAAAATATTGGGACAACCAAGTGAGAGAGCGTTAAAGAAAGTTATTTCATCACTAGACCACCATTGTATAGATTTTCTATCCAAATCTCCTTTTCTAGTATTATCTACAGCAAATAAATTAGGAGAGTGTGATGCTTCACCGAGAGGAGATGCACCTGGATTTGTTTACGTATTAAACCATAATAAAATCATCATCCCAGAAAGACCAGGCAACCGCCGTATAGACTCTATTTTGAATATTATTTCAAATCCACGTGTAGGATTACTCTTTTTTATTCCAGGCCTTGGGGAGACACTCAGAATAAATGGCCGAGCGTATATAACAAACGACGAAGAAATTTTGCAAGAAATGCAGGCAAATGGACGCACTCCGCTACTTGGGATTGTTGTTGAAATAGAGGAATGCTACATTCATTGTGCAAAAGCTTTTATTCGTTCGAAAATGTGGGATCCAGAATCTTGGTTACATAAAGAAGAGTTACCTTCAGCAGTAAAAATGTTGTTGGAGCACGCGAAAGTAAATACTTCTGAAGAGGATGTTGCACATTCTTTAGAAGAAAGTTATACGAAAAGATTGTATTGAAAAATTTTATTGGTATAGTTTTTTGTGGGTATGTATGTGTTTTAGAATGGGATATTTATATGTGAACTGTTGATTTGAAAACTGGAGAAATAACAAAATAGGTAAATTGAGTGGCAGTTGCATAATGATATTGTGAAATATAATAAAAAAATTTCTTGAAAATAGTTAGTAAAAATAGGCTTGCTTTTTAAAAAGTTGATAACTATAATAAGTTAACAAATAGACATGAACGAAAAAGTAACGATAAGGACACGGAATCATTTTTACGGTTTACAGAGAGGGAAGTCAAGGGTGTGAGCTTCCTAACACGAGAAATGATTTTACCACCTTTGAACTTCAATAGTGAACGAGTAATCTAGTAATTATTGACGGAATCAGCCGTTATCTGAACTTGAGCAATCTAGAGAGAAATACGTCTAGATTGGAACAAGGGTGGAACCACGAAAACACATTCGTCCCTTTCCTAGGGATGAGTGTGTTTTTTATGGTTTTAGAGATTGAAAATTAAAAATAATTAAAAAATAGTATTGATTTTGTTTTTTATGCGAGTATAATGAGTTAACAAATAAACATGAACGAAAAGTAACGATAAGGACATGAAATCATTTTTACGGTTTACAGAGAGGGAAGTCAAGGGTGTGAGCTTCCTAACACGAGAAATGATTTTACCACCTTTGAACTTCAATAGTGAACGAGTAATCTAGTAATTATTGACGGAATCAGCCGTTATCTGAACTTGAGCAATCTAGAGAGAAATACGTCTAGATTGGAACAAGGGTGGAACCACGAAAACACATTCGTCCCTTTCCTAGGGATGAGTGTGTTTTTTTATTACTTTGAAAGGAGGTGCTGTAACATGAAACGATTTGTACGTACGGAAATAACCACCACCTGCATGATTGAAAAGCAGAGCAAGGTGATTGATACAGATAAAAAATAAAATTGTAGGAGGAGATTAGAAGATGAATAATGTTGTTAATGTAGGGGTGTTAGGATTAGGTACGGTCGGAAGTGGTGTTGTCCATATTTTGAAAGAACATTGTAAAAAAATTGCACTTGATACAGGGTATGAAGTGAAAGTGAAGACAGTTGTTGTACGTGATTTAGAAAAAGAACGTGATGTTTGTATTGATGGAATCGTAGTAACAAGTCATGTCGATGAAGTTCTAAATGATTCAAATATTGATATTGTAGTAGAGGTAATGGGCGGAATTGAAGAAGCGAAGCAGCATATTGTTAAGGCTTTACGAAATAAGAAACATGTCGTGACAGCAAATAAAGATTTAATGGCTGTATACGGTGCAGAACTTCTCCAGCTGGCGAACGATAATGATTGTGATTTATGTTATGAGGCAAGTGTAGCGGGCGGTATTCCGGTGTTAAGAGGGTTAACAGACGGATTAGCATCAGATCAAATTGAAAAAATAATGGGAATTGTAAATGGTACAACAAATTACATGTTAACAAAGATGAGTCAAAATGGATGGTCGTATGAAGAGGCTTTACAGGAAGCACAAAAATTAGGTTTCGCAGAATCAGATCCGACAGCGGATGTAGATGGGCTAGATGCGGCGAGAAAGGTAGCGATTCTTGCAAACTTAGGTTTTTCGATGAATGTTTCTTTAGATGATGTGCAAGTAAGAGGGATTCGAAAGGTCGAAAAAGAAGATTTACAAATGGCTGAAAAGTTAGGGTTTACAATGAAATTAATTGGTAAAGCAGAGAAACAAGGATCAGCCATTCATTTAAGTGTAGAACCGACTCTTTTACCTAGTCATCATCCATTATCGAATGTAAATAATGAATTTAATGCGGTATATGTTCACGGTCAAGCAGTAGGAGAAGTAATGTTTTACGGACCAGGAGCTGGGAAATTACCGACTGGTTCTGCTGTAGTAAGTGATATTATTTCAATCGTTAAAAATATGAATCAAGTTCAGAAAAATAAAAGTGCGTTAAAAGAACCAGAACCGTATGAATTACAAGGGGATGAAGAAGTCGTTTCGAAATATTTCTTACGTATTTCATTACGAGATGAACCTGGGATGTTGCAAAAAATAACAGAATGTTTCGTTAATTATTCCGTAAGTTTAAAAGAAGTGATTCAATTACCTTTAAATCGTGAACTTGCAGAAGTCGTTGTTGTAACACATCAAACTTCAAAGTATCAATTCGAACGAGTTTTAGGAGCGATAGAAGATGTCGCAAGTGAAATAAACAGTTACTACATTATTGAGGAGGAAAAACAATATGTATAAAGGATTATTAAAACAGTATGCTTCTTATTTACCGGTCAATGAAAATACACCTGATGTGAGCTTAATGGAAGGGAATACACCGCTTATTCCGTTATTAAATATATCAAAACAATTAGGAATTCAGTTATATGGTAAGTATGAAGGAGCGAATCCGACAGGTTCTTTTAAAGATCGTGGTATGGTAATGGCAGTTGCGAAGGCGAAAGAAGAAGGTTCAGAGGCTATTATTTGTGCATCGACAGGTAATACATCAGCATCGGCTGCCGCATACGCGGCACGTCTTGGAATGAAATGTATTATCGTAATCCCAGAAGGGAAAATTGCACATGGAAAATTAGCGCAAGCAGTTGCCTATGGTGCTGAAATTATTTCAATAGAAGGAAATTTTGATGATGCACTAAAGGCTGTAAGAAATATTGCTGCAGAAGAGCCAATCACATTAGTTAACTCGGTAAATCCTTATCGAATTGAAGGGCAAAAAACAGCAGCATTTGAAATTTGTGACCAATTGCAAAGTGCACCAGATGTTTTAGCGATTCCTGTTGGAAATGCTGGGAATATTACAGCGTACTGGAAGGGTTTCTGTGAATATGAGAAAGAAAAAGGATATAAGAAGCCAAGAATTCATGGATTTGAAGCGGAAGGAGCAGCTGCTATTGTAAAAGGGCATGTAATTGACGAGCCAGAAACAATTGCAACAGCGATACGCATCGGTAACCCAGCAAGTTGGTCATATGCAGTAGAGGCTGCTGAGCAGTCTCACGGTGAAATAGATATGGTATCAGATGAAGAAATTTTACATGCGTATAGATTATTAGCAAAATCGGAAGGGGTTTTCGCTGAGCCAGGATCGAATGCTTCATTAGCTGGCGTAATGAAACATGTTCAATCTGGAAAAATCAAAAAAGGAGAAACAGTTGTTGCAGTTTTAACTGGAAACGGCTTGAAAGATCCTGATATCGCAATTTCTTCTAATACATTAGATATTGCAAGTGTTTCAAATAATATAGAACAAATTAAAGAGCATATTAAAGGGGTGATTATGTCGTGATACCATTAAGTATTCGTGTTCCTGCTAGTACAGCGAATGTTGGACCTGGATTCGATTCAGTAGGAATAGCTTTGTCATTGTATTTGCATGTAGTAGTAAAAGAGAAATCTAATAAATGGCAAGTGATCCATTCTTTTGATGAGTCGATTCCGACAGACGATAAAAATTTAATCGTTAGTACGGCATGTAAAGTGAGTCCTTCTTTATCACCTTATATAATAGAAGTTACTAGTAATATCCCATTAACAAGAGGACTAGGAAGTAGTGCATCAGCAATTGTAGCTGGGATAGAGCTTGCGAATCAACTAGGTAACTTGAACTTAACGACTGATCAAAAAGTTCAAATTGCTACAAATTTTGAAGGTCATCCTGATAATGTTGCTGCTTCTATATTAGGAGGAACGGTAATCGGAGCACTTGATGGAAAGAATGTTTCGGTTGTAAGAATTGAAAGTAAGGAATTAGGCGTTATTTCTCTTATTCCAAATGAAGAGCTAAATACAGATGAAAGTCGATCTGTATTACCAGATGTATTCCCGTTTCATGAAGCTGTTAAGGCTAGTGCAATAAGTAATGTATTAGTAGCTGCTTTATGTCAAAAGAAATGGGAAGTTGTAGGCGAAATGATGGAAAGGGATCATTTTCACGAGCCATATCGTTTAGAGCTAGTACCGTTATTACCATCTATTCGTAAATGTGCAAAAGAATTCGGTGCATACGGTACAGCGCTTAGCGGTGCAGGACCATCTATTTTTATATTAACGCCTTATGAGAAACGTCAAGAAATTGCTGAGCAATTAGCGAGAGTATTTACGTCTATGAAAGTGTGTGAGCTAGAAATCGATCATACAGGAATTACTGTAAATAAAGAAGAACGTATAGAACTATAAAAAAGCTAGCATTGCTAGCTTTTTTTGTTGTAAATAGCTTTTCAGTTGGCATATAAAAGAAAAGTAATCATGTATAATTTAGTAAAGTGTGTATTCATTTGGAGGTGATCCTATGAAGCAAGAGTCACCAGAAGAAAAAAGAGAACGTATAAGGCAAAGTGAATTGAAAAATAATCCTACAGGTTCTTTAAAGGATGGATTAAACAGAGCTGAAACAGGTAGTCCAGTTGATATGGCAGGTGGTATGAATTGGAAAGGTACAGCGCTAGTAATTTTAGTGCTAGCTTTAGGCTATATTATATACACTTATTTCTTTAGTTAAGAAATAAGTGTTACAACTTAGAATGATTTGCCTTTATTCCGCGTTAACGGACAGTAAAACTCCCATCTCAAAATTCAGTTGGAGCAAAGAAGTTAGGTGGGAGATGAACTGTCCGTAAACGTCCGATTGGTGAGGGCTAATAATCAGTGGGGGATGAACAAAACCCCCACTGATTAAAGTTTCACTTTATTTTTAATACGCAAATAGAGCTAGTTTATGCTAGTTCTATTTTTTTGCCACATTCCTGTAACAAAGCCCCTGTATATTCGGTGGTGGAGGTGCAGAAGATGAAAAAAATGATAGCGATATGTCTTCTTACAACGATGTCATTTTCGACTTTAGTCGGGTGTGATGTAAAAGATAGCAATACTGTTCAAGAGTCTAAAATAAAGAAAGCAACGTATAAAGAATTTACTTATGATGTCAATCCAGAGACTTTCACGTTAACTGTAGAACATGATGGTGTAAAGGAACAGGCGTCACAGCCCTTGCCGAAAATGAAGGTGTCGAATGTAAAAAAAGATAAGGATCGTACATCTTGGGAATATCCAGATCAAAAAGTAAAAGTGAGTCTAGAGAAGAAAAAAGATCACTTAAATATTGAAGTAGAATCGACTGGTGCAGAAAGCTTTACTTGGCCGAAAGTACAAGCTGAAAATTATACACTTCCGTTATGGGAAGGGAAGCAAATTCCGAGTAATGATGAAAATTGGAAGAAGTTTTTAAAGGATGATGCATATTCATTTGCTGAATCATTTTCTATGAAGTTTTTTGCGTTAAATGGTTCTAAATATTCGATTGTATATATTGCGAACAATATGTTTAATAATGAATTGAAATTTCATTCGGATCCGAAAATAGGATTTGATTTTACACATGAATTTCCGCGTATAAATAAAAGTAAAACATATGGATTTCAATTATATGTGACAAATAATGATGCAGTCAGTATTGCTAAACTGTATAAGGATAATATTGCTGGAAAAGGTGAATTTAAAACATTAAAAGAAAAGGCTAGAAAAAATAAAGAGATAGAAAAGCTTTACGGTGCGGCTCATTTCTATTTTTGGAATCAAAATGGTTTGTCTGACAGTAATGTAAATTGGCCGAAGATAAGAGAGCAAATAAATAGTCCTGTATTTAGCCATATAAAAGAACTTATCCAAAAGAATAGTTCGGAGTCTGGGGAATTGAATGTATTAGATCAAGTAAGTAAACAAGATTTCATTGATAAGTATCAAAAAAATGTTATTTTACGTTATATAAACGAAGTGTTATCTATGAAAGAATTTTATAAAGAGGATATTTTTCAAAACGTTAATCAGGAAGCTAGTGTGCTATTAAAGAAAGGTGTAGGTCACTTAACGAATACAGAATTGTATAGCTTAAATAAGCATTTATTAAAGTCGCTACTTGGTGATGCGGTTGATGAGGTAAGTAAATGGGGTAATGCAGATGGAACGGACATACTAAAGGAAATGAAAGAGGCAGGAATAGAAAAAGCGTGGATTGGTCTGCCGAACTGGGAACAAGGATTTATGCAACCTAATTTCGTGACAAAAGCTAAGGAAATGGGGTATTTAGTTGGTCCGTATGACTCATATCATTCCATTCACGAAAAAAGTGATAAAAATTGGAACACAGCATCCTTTAATGACCCATCATTATACGAAGAGGCTACTGTAACGAAGAAAAATGGAGAAAAGGTGCAAGGGTTTTTAGGTAGAGGGCGAAAATTAAATCCAACTTTATCTCTTCCTAGTGTAAAAGAACGAATGAACGATATATTACAAAATGGACCTAAATATAATTCATGGTTTATTGATTGTGATGCAACAGGTGAAATTTATGATGACTATTCGGCTAAACATATAACGACACAAGAACAAGATTTAAAAGCAAGACTGCAACGAATGGATTATATTTCACAAGAAAAAGGTATGGTAGTGGGTTCTGAGGGTGGAAATGATTTTGCAAGTAGCACGATTGCATTTGCTCATGGTATTGAAACACCTGTAATTAAATGGGACGATGAAGATATGAGGAAAAACAAAACAAGTCCGTATTATGTAGGCGGATATTGGTCACCGAATCAAAATGTTCCAGAAAAATATGCAAAACAAGTACCGTTAAAAGAAGAGTATAAACAAGTGTATTTAAATCCTGTATATTCAGTACCGTTATATAAATTAGTATACAATGATTCTGTAATTACAACGCATCACTGGGAATGGGGAAGTTTGAAAGTAAAAGATGAGGTCGGAAACCGTATGCTATACGAATTATTGTATAACGTTCCTCCGTTGTACCATTTAGATGAAGTAGAGTGGAATAAGCATAAACAAGAAATTACGCAGCACCTGAAAGTTTGGAATGAAGTTCATGAAAAGGCAGTAAAAGAAGAAATGACGGACTTTGCATATTTGTCAGAAGATAAGTTAGTACAATTAGCTTCGTATGGAAAAAATATTAAAATTATTGTGAATTTCTCAAATGAAGAGATAGAAATACAAAGGACGAAAATAAAAGCAAAATCAGCTTTCATTAATAATCATGGGAAGAAAACAATGTATACACCGTTGGAGAAAAAATAATATGAAATGTACATTACTATATTCATACGGATTGTATTACTAATTTTGTTCTTTATTCTTGCTGCCCATTAAAGTCCGATTGGTGAGGGCTAATAATCAGTGGGGGATGAAGAAAACCCCCACTGATTAAAGTTTCACTTTATGGGGGAATTGAACGATTCGAAATGAATGAATTTATAAATCGGTAATTTTGGAAAATGCGAAATGCGAAATGTTAAATATTTGAAGTTGAAAAATAGTGACTTGCCAAAAATAAGCACGAGAGTATAATGTGAAATGGAGTACATATTGAATTTGCGCAGTAACATTACAAAATTGTAAGGTAATTGAAAGGAAATTCAATATGAAGGTTAATAGACTTGCATTATAATTGGGAAAGAGAAAGAGAGGCGAATGGATATGAGCTCTGAATTAGAACAAAATACGAGAAGCAGTAAAAAACGTTCTAAAAGAAAGTCAATAAAATGGTTCATTTTAATTCCGTTTTTCCTACTTATTTTTGGTGGAGTAGGATATGGATCGTTAATATATAATAAAGCAAAAGCAGTAGTAAGTGATGCATATGCACAAATTGATAAATCATCGAAGCGTGATAAAGAAGTGGAACCTTTAAAGGATAACATTTCAATTCTAATCATGGGTGTTGATGGTAGTGAAATGAGAAAAAGTCAATACGGAGAAGCTGTTCGTACAGATGCACTCTTATTAGCAACAATTAATAAAGATGATAAATCAGTTAAATTAGTAAGTATTCCGCGTGATTCACGTGTATATATTCCATCTAGAAAGAAATTAGATAAAATTACACATGCACACGTATTTGGTGGTGTTGAAAGTACACGCGATACAGTGGAAAGATTTTTAAATGTTCCCGTTGATTATTATGTGAAGTTTAACTTTGAATCATTCGTACAAATTGTCGATTCACTTGGTGGTATTGATATTGATGTACCAGTTACTTTCACAGAACAAGATAGTAAAGACCAAGCTGGTATGATCCATTTAGAAAAAGGGTATCAACATTTAAATGGAGAACAAGCACTTGCGCTTGCAAGAACGCGTAAAATTGACAGTGATGCAATGCGTGGTCAAAGACAACAACTTGTAATTGAAGCAATTGCTAAAAAAGCGATGTCTGTTCAATCTATCAGCAAAATGGGCTCTTTACTTGATGCGGTTGATAAAAATATGAAAACGAACTTAACTTTTGATGATATGCTTGCTATTACGAAAAATATGGCAGGATCTAATTTGGAAATGGAAAAAATGCAAGTGGAAGGTACGGATAAACGTATCGGAGGTATTTATTATTACATTCCAAATGAAAAAAATGTAAAAGATATTTCGAAAAAATTAAATGAACATTTAGGTGTAGCACCAAAGCCAGTTCGAAATGAATAATAAAAAAAGATTGGCCTTTGCCAATCTTTTTTTATCGAGATGGATTAGCAACTTTTCTGTAACGATTTTTTATACTTAAATCATTTCAATTTATATAAACAAAAGGTGCAATTATACGATATACTAGAGGAGACGATTTGGCAATTAACTCCTAATGCTGAAGAGAAGCAAATGCAATTCATCAAAACTATAGAACGAATTGAATTGATAGGAGATCGAAATAGGTTAAAGCAAATTTTCTTGAATATTGTTCAAAATGCCATTAAATATTCACATAAAAATGGTAAAGTATATATTGAAGCGACTAAAAATGAAGGACAAGCAGTGATAAAGGTGAAGGACGAAGGGATTGGAATTGCTAAAGAGCATTTACCATATATAGAATAGTCATTTTACCAGATTAATAATCATGCTACAGGTGCGGGTCTTGGTTTAGCTATCGTTAAAAAGATGGTGGAGCTTCATGGAGGTACAATAAATATTATAAGTAAAGAAGGAATAGGAACGACCATTTTGATAAAACTCCCATTATAATACATATACAGTTTGTTTTATATAGTGTAATAAAATAAATAGATGTATAATTACATTGGGTGATTTATATATAAGATTAATAGGGAGAGGAATTCGATAGAATGGAAAAAGCTTTTAAAATTAAACGAGTAGTATTCGTTTTAATAGCGATTGCAGCAGTAGCTATTGGGTATTTCATGTTTCAATCCATTACTTCACCAGCAAAGGCTGTTGCAAAACAAGAAAATGTAGTACAACTCGCAAGTGAACAACCAAAAGTAGAAATGAATAAAACGGCACCAAGTCGTTTTAATGGCAAGGAAAGAAAAGTTGCTTATCTTACATTTGATGATGGCCCAGGGAAATATACGGCTGAATTATTAAATACGTTAAAACAACATGATGCGAAGGCGACATTCTTTTTAATTGGAGCGAATGTAAAAGAGTTTCCAGATTTAGTGAAACGTGAAAATGCAGAAGGTCATTATGTAGGAATGCATAGTATGACGCATAATTTTGCAAAGTTATATAAAAATGGCGAGTATGTAAATGAGATGAAAGAAGATCAAAGTTTAATCGCTAATATTATTGGGAAATCACCTAAATTAACACGTCCACCATACGGTTCAATGCCTGGATTAAATGAAAGTCTTCGAAATAAAGTGGTAGAAGGCGGCTTTAAAGTGTGGGATTGGACAATTGATTCATTAGACTGGAAATATAACAAAATGCAAGTTGATGCAGCTGCAGCACAAATTGCTCAAAATGTATTAACAAATGCAACAAAACCACAAGAAGTCATTTTAATGCATGACATTCATCCACAATCAGTTGCTGCTGTGCCAGCAATTTTAAAAGGGTTAAAAGAAAAGGGTTATGAGTTTGAAGCTTATCATGAAGAGAGTCACTTCCCAGTGAATTTCTGGCATGATAACCGTATGTAATGGAGGAATGAACGTTGAAGTATGGAAAAGTAGCAGTAGTTGGAGCACTATCAGTAGGACTATTAACAGGTTGTTTCGGTGAAAAACCAGAAGAAAACTTATATACAGCTTTTGAAACAGCGGCGAAGCAAGAAAAATCATTAGTTGATGAAGCGAAAAAATTAGAGAAGTTAGAGAAGGAAGGCCAAGAACTATATTCTCAAATTTTACAAGAAGGTAAAGATCATAATGACGCTGTTATGAAGAAAATAGAGCAAGCTACTGCAAATGTAGATGATCGTGAAAAAGTATTGAAAAATGAGAAAGAAATGCTAGAAAAAGCTCAGAAAGAAACAAAATCTGTTCAAGGAAATATAGAGAAGCTTGAAGATAAAAAGTTACAAAAACAAGCGAAAGCAGTAGAAGAGTCGTATAAAAATCGTTATGATGCATTCCAAAAGATGAATGAAAATTATACGAAGGCGTTGGCGACTGAAAAAGAACTGTATGAAAAATTAAAAGTAAAAGAAACGAAATTAAAAGAGATTGGTGAAAAAGTTAAAGCTGTTAATGAATTAACTGTGGAAGCACAAAAATCAAAAGAGCAATTTAACAATTTTACAAAAGAGTATAATGACAGTAAATTAGCATTCTACAAAGATGCAGAGATTAAGATTAAAGATCAGAAATAAAGAAGAATCTTAAAAGTAATAAAAAGCCGGGGAAACATCGTCACAAATGTTTTTTCGGTTTTTTACGTTAAATGAATAGAAAAGACTGGAATTGATATCATAAAAGAGTTATAGTGAATTATTCTAAGGGAAACATTGTTAAGTAAGGAGACTAGAAATATGTCATATGAATTTTTACTCAAATTAGGTTTAGCACTCTTTTTAGGATTATTCATCGGGATAGATAGGCAGCTAAAGAATAAACCGCTTGGCGTGAAAACAAGTATGGTTATTTCTGTAGCAAGTTGTTTAATTACGATGGTTTCAATTGAATCTGTACATGTATATTCTGTTCCAGGGCATACCAATATGGATCCAATGCGTTTAGCTGCTCAAATTGTGAGCGGGATTGGTTTTCTTGGAGCAGGTGTTATTTTAAGAAGAAGTAATGATGTTATTTCGGGATTAACGACAGCTTCTATGGTGTGGGCTGCTTCAGCTTTAGGTATTGCGATTGGAGCAGGATTTTATTTGCAAGCGACGGTTGCTATGATTTTAATCATTTTAGCAATTAATGTACTTCCGCAACTTGTGAAAATTGCAGGACCGTATTCATTAAGACAAAAGGACTTGTCTATTAAAATTACTGTAAAAGAGCATCATGAGTTAGATGGTATATTTAAGCAGATTAAAAATTTAGGAATGCATGTAAAACGCGTGAAGATTAAAGATATAGATAGTGGGGCATTTCAGCAATTAGAGATGGTTATTTTAGCTCCAGAAGACTTGTATACGACGGAGTTATATAGTTCCCTAAAAGAGATTGATCGAGTAGTTTCAGTTGAAGTGGAAAGTAGATAATGGTGCTAAAAAAGAGTGAAGTGAATTTACTCTTTTTTAATTTGGATTTTTTAGGAAATAAATTGATATAATGGTGAATAACAAGGGGGGAGAAATGATGGAAATACATATTAGAAGAGCGATAAAAGATGATATACCAGGTATAGCAAAGGTCCACGCTGATAGTTGGAAAACGACATATAAAGGCATATTCCCTAACGAGATTTTAGAAAATATAACATATGAGCAACGGGAAAAACAATGGGAAAATATTTTTCAAAAAGAATGTAATCATCAATTTAGATTTGTAGCAGAGACGTTAAATGGAGAAATAGTTGGATTCATCGATGGGGGAGTTGAAAGAAGTGGTGCATATAATTGTAATGGAGAATTATATGCGATCTACCTTTTACAAGAGTATCAAGGAATGAAAATAGGACAAAAGTTATTTCAAGCTTTACTATCTGAATGTATAAAAAATGATATGCAATCACTTTTAGTATGGGTTGTTACGAATAACCCTTCTAAAACGTTTTATGAAAAATTTAATCCAGAAAAAATTGATACAAAATTTTTAGAGAGATTACAGGTGGAAGAGACAGCGTATTGTTGGAAAGATATTAATAATATTATTATGTAAAGTGTATGTTTGAGAGAGGTATACCAATTAAAGTTTACCTCTTTTGTTTCACTCGAATGGTTTGGACATAATGCGAAAGATATATGAAAAGAAGAAATGAAAGTACTAACAAATAGAAATTTAGAAGTAGTAACTTCTTAGTATAAAATGATGTAAGAGTCTCTCATTGTAGAGACTCTTTTTTTAAAATACAAATAACCAAAAATTACCATGTATTTAAATTAAAATTTAACACAATTTATATATAAATAAGGAGGTGATTGGTAATGGCTAGAAATCGTAATTCTAATCAATTAGCATCACATGGAGCACAAGCGGCTTTAGATCAAATGAAATATGAAATTGCACAAGAGTTTGGTGTACAACTTGGCGCTGATACTTCTTCACGTGCAAACGGTTCTGTAGGCGGTGAAATTACAAAACGCCTTGTAGCGATGGCAGAACAACAACTTGGTGGCGGATATACTCGCTAATTGTAGAAGGTTATAGGAGAAAGGAAGGATTCTTCCTTTCTTTTTTTTCAATTAATTGGTATGGATATATTGTGAACTGGATTCAAAGAATAGGAATAATACTATATTTTCCCCAATTTCTTTTGTTATGAATGGGAAGTAGTAAAAATGTAATAGCCCTGGTGGAATGAAAAGTTACGTTCCAGCAGGGCTATTATATGGTAAGAAATATATGATGAAAGGTTTCGAAGCCAACATGTTAAAAAAAGAAAACTGTTGTTTAATTGCGCTTGCATCAGTTCCACTTGTTATGACATTAGGGAATTCAATGCTCATCCCAATTCTGCCGACTATTGAAAAGAAATTACATATTTCATCATTTCAAGTATCCATGATTATTACAATTTACTCTATCGTAGCCATTCTACTTATACCGATTGCTGGTTATTTATCAGATAGATGGGGACGAAAGATGGTAATGGTTCCGAGTTTGCTGATTGCGGCTATAGGAGGAGCGATAACTGGTTGGGTATCTTGGAAAGTTGATAATCCCTACACTTGGATATTGATTGGTAGAGCGATTCAAGGTATTGGTGCTGCTGGTGCAATGCCAGTTGTTATACCGTGTGTTGGTGATTTATACAAAGATGAAAAACAAGTTAGTACAGGTTTAGGAATCATCGAAACATCCAATACATTTGGGAAAGTGTTGAGCCCTATTTTAGGGTCTGCTCTTGCTGCCATTGTATGGTTCCTACCGTTTTGGGCGATTCCAGTTTTATGCGTAGTATCAATTGTTTTATTACTTGTTCTAGTAAAGGCAAAGAAACAAGAAGGAGAAGTACCACCGCTTAAAGAGTTTATAAAATCAATTCTTGCTACGTTTCGAGAAAAAGGAAGATGGTTAATTGCCATTTTTGCATTAGGTGCAATTATTATGCTTATTTTATTCGGAATTCTCTTTTATTTGTCAACTATACTGGAATCAAAGTATGACATTCATGGTATTTGGAAAGGGTGTGTACTTGCAATCCCGTTACTTGTACTGTCACTTAGTTCATATATGGCTGGCAAAAAAATTGGAGACAACCAAAATGTGATGAAGAAGTGTATTTACATTGGTTTTTTAATGGCTGCTGCATCAGTCATCATTCCTTTATTTATAAAAGGAATTTATTTACTACTTCTTTGTCTCGTTATTATGGGGGTAGGAATTGGTATGGCACTCCCATGTTTAGATGCTCTCATTACACAAGGAATTGAAAAGGAGCAAAGGGGGACGGTTACGTCATTTTATAGTTCTATGCGATTTATCGGTGTAGCAGCTGGACCACCTCTATACTCTTTTTTCATGAAAGGTGCTGACCATGAAGTGTTTTATTTAACAAGTATTTTCGCTGGGATCGGTGCTGCTATAGCAATCATTTGGATTAAACCAGCAAAAGATGCAAAGAACGTAAAAAAGAAACCAGAACCTACTTCATAATTTGAAAGAGAATTGCATGATGTTTTCAGTAACATGCAATTCTCTTTCGTTCATTAGGAATAAATAACTTGTTTTAACATATAAAGTGCGACACTCCATATGATGAGACCAGAAAATTTATTTAATAATACGATTGTCTTTCCGGTCGAGTCTAGCCTTTTTAGAAATTTCCCCGCTAAAGCTAAACTTATAAACCAAATCCAAGAAACGATAATAGTTGCAAGTGTGAAAGCCCATTTTTCATTTCCTATGTATTGAATAGAATTGGTTCCAATTACACCGATTGTATCTAAAATTGCATGTGGATTTAATAACGAAACCGATGCGGCGAAAAGGATTTGCTTTTTTAAGGGCATGCTTTTTTCTTGTTTTACATCGTTGGAAGGGTTACTTCTCCAAATAACAAAGCCCATGTATAGGAGAAAGAAAAATCCAATTATATATAACGAGTTAGTTAGCCAAGAAAAAGTAAGGAGTACAAGGGAAACACCTTGTACCGCTATCAATATGAGTAACGTATCACATATAGAGGCAGTTAATACGACAGGGGCTGCTCTCCAAATATTCGGTTGGCTCGCACCTTGGTTAAAGACGAAAACATTTTGAACACCTAATGGAATGATAAGGCCAAATGCAAGAATGATACCATGAATAATTGCTTCACTCATCATATTACCTCCTATTTTAATTCGTTATGATAGTGTATATTGTATAGAAGAAATGAAAATTTGTATCCATCCATATGGTTGGGGAGGTTACCAACCAAAAAGAATGTAAGGTGATATGATGGAAAGAATCGTTTGGAAACCGAATATGTCTCTAGCGACGCCTCTATATAAACAAATAGAAATGTATATAAAAGAAAGAATCGTTAATGGAGAATGGACTGTTGGAACGAAATTACCTTCACAAAGAGAATTGGCATATACATTTGGTGTGAATCGAAGCACAATTGTAATGGCTTTCGATGAACTAGTTGCAAAGGGGTACATTGAAGGGAATGGCAGGAAAGGAACAATTGTTGTAAATAATAATGTGAATGCTTCCACATACGCACCCCCGCCTAATTGGCAGTCTTATGTAGAAACAGGACTTCATTATCCGAATCTGCCTGCTATTCAAGAAATAAATCAAGCTGAATTTGATCCGCATGTAATTCGTTTAGGAACAGGTGAGCTCGCGCCAAGTCTTTTACCTGAAAAAAAGATGAAAGATATTATGAATAAGCTTTTAGGAGCCAAGATGATACTTGGCTATGAAGAGCCGAAAGGAAATCTTTCTTTAAGGAAGAAGATTGCAGATTATTTAAAAGGACAGGGTATATATGTATCTCCTGACTCTATATTGATTGTTTCAGGAGCAATTCAAGCGCTTCAACTTATTTCTATTGGGCTTCTTCCGAAAGGAGCGTCAATTTTATTAGAAAAACCATCATATTTATACTCTCTCAATGTTTTTCAATCAGCAGGAATACGTTTAATTGGAATGCCATTGGATGAGAGTGGGCTAGATGTGTCATATATTGCGAAATATAAGAAGCAATTTAATGCTTCTATTTTATATACAATCCCTTCTTTTCATAATCCAACTAATTTTAGCATGGATACGAAGAAGCGGACAGAAGTGATGGAGATATGCAATGAGATTGGATTGCCTATTATAGAGGACGCAGTGTATCAAGACTTATGGTTTGATGCTCCTATTTCGAAACCTTTAAAAGCATATGATAAAAATGGAATCGTACTACATATTGGAAGTATGTCTAAAGTTATTAGTCCGGGATTAAGAATTGGATGGATTGTTGGGTCTGAGCCTGTTATTCAAAGATTGGCAGACATAAAAATGCAAACAGATTATGGATCGAGTTCTATATCCCAGCAAATTGCAGCGGAATGGTTTACAAATGGATTGTATGATGAACATTTACAGTTTGTAAGAACTAAGTTGAAAAAACGCAGAGATTTTATGTTACAAATGTTAGAGAAATATTGCCATGATATAGCAACTTGGTATGAACCAGCAGGTGGTTTTTATATTTGGTTACATATGAATATCCCCGTTTCAAATCGTAGCTTATTTGACAAAGCTTTGAAAGAAAAGGTTTTATTAAATCCAGGTACTTTGTATGATAGAAGTGCAAATCAATTTTTGCGTTTATCATATTCATACGCAACGTTAGAAGAAATTGAAATAGGTATAAAAAAACTTGCACAACTAATGAAAAAGTAAGAGGAGAAAGTAATGAAACAATATGTAATTTGCCAAATTATCAATGGAGAAAAATATTTAGCTGCTTATGCGGAGACGAAGCAGGAAGCAATTGAAAAAGCAGAATTGTTAGGATTACGAACGGGAAATCGATACACCGTTATTACTGCAGAGGAAGCAGAAGGGTTAACTTATCCTTAAACAACGTATAATAATGATGCAGAAAGTAAATAAGCTTAGTAATATATTATTACTAGGCTTATTTTTTTGAAAGCGTTACGTGTTCTCGTATAAAAGATAATAATATTATGAGTCAAGTTGACGGAAATAACGATTTGATTTTCGATCCTGATTTCCGTTTCTATAGTTATCAATATATTGTCTGAAGTTCCACGATTGTAAAAACTTATTTGCGGCGTTATAACCAGAATTGTATAGCCACTCTTTTTCTTCCATTGTTAACTCAAAGTTTGTACTAGTAATGGACCCTGTTGGGATTGTAATTGTTCTTGCTTTTGATTCCTTGTCTAAATGACGTAAATCATGGGCTTGCATCATTGTTTTAAAAAGTCCTTTGAACATGGAGATCGGCTCGTTGTAGTGGGCTGGGTCAGCTTGAATCTCATCTTTTACGAAATGAAACCCAAAAGTCGGCCAGCGGGGAGAGGTAGGGGAGTCGAAAATCCAAATTGGATAATTGCTTAAAATTCCTCCATCAACCATATAACAAGGCTGCTTCCATTTTGGGGTTCTCCATTTCACCGGTTCAAAAAAGAAGGGGATTGTACTACTCATTCGTACAGCTTTAGCAATAGAGAAGCGATAATTTAAAAATCCGTAGTTTGGTAAATCATCGGGAAAGATAACCATTTTACCATTACTTATATCAGAAGCGATAATTTTAAGCTTATTTAAATCAGGTAAATCTGTAAATAAATGAACTCCTTTTTTTCGAAGTAATTCTTCAATCCATTCTTCTATAAAAATATTAGAGTAAATACCAAGAGTAGTCCATGCGCTTAATCCTTTTCCGATAAATGGGATTCTGTCAATAAAGGTTTTCTTCGTAAATTTATTATAATCAATATTTGTTATAATCGTTTTTAGCTCTGAGCAAGAGTATCCTGCTGCTAGGAGCGCAGCGATAATCGAACCAGCTGATGTTCCAGCTACACGTTCCCATTCATAGCCTTTTTCAGCTAACGCGCAAATTGCCCCTACATGCGCAATTCCGCGTACACCGCCTCCTTCAAAAACACCATCAATCTTCATAAAGCATACTTCCTTTCACATAAAAAATTTGAAAATGGCAAAAAAGCACGTATTGTACGTGCTTTTTTACAATAGTTTTTAAATTTACTAGCAGCCTACAAAGCCGCCCCAACAGCTAGCTCCGATGATGATTAGAAGGATGAATAAAACGATTAATAAAGCGAAACCTCCATAACCACATCCACCACAACTACCGCCGTAACCGCCGTAACCGTAACCGTAGCCGCCGCAACTATATCCGTAACCCATGTGGAATTCCTCCTTATATTAAAAATAAAAATGAACGAGGGGAAAATGTACTGGAAGAAATAATGAACTATCGTGTTTGTAGGAACAATGTATACTATGCTTTTTTAAACTTGTTCGCGTATGAAGGAAGAGCCCGTTTTTTCGGAGGCTTGTTGTTTTTATAAAGAATGGAGTATAATTTTTGTGCGATGATACAAATAAGTATGTAAATATAAGGAGAATGTATGAATAAACAAATTGAAGTATTAATTGATAAATATGGGCTGACGCATTTAAAAGAGGAACTTATGAATACTGTATTTCCTTGTATAAAAGTTGTGCCAAAGCAGGAGGAAACAGTAGCGATAGGTAGTTCGAAAATGGGAGGGGTTCCTGACTTGCCATTTACATTTGAATATCCAACGCATAAAGGAAATCCGTTACAGTTTATTGCACAATTTAATTTAAAGGATTTACAAAATGTTGGTATAGATCATAATCTTCCTAAGACAGGGATGTTATATTTCTTTAGCGTTGAAAATTACTTTGAAGAAGATGTGAATCCAACCGAAGCGGGACGTGTACTTTATTATGATGTTCCTGTTGAGCAATTACGGAGAGCGGATGAATTGCAAACGGATTATAACCAGTGTGCAACTACTTTTGAACTGACATATAAATTGCCAGAGCTTTTCATTGAAGATGAGAATGATTCAGATCGTTTCTTACAATTACTTGAAGAGCTAATCCCAGATAACTACGATAACCATCAAATATTTGGTGAGCCATTTTCTGTACAAGATGAGGTATTGTACGAAACTGGACAGTATATGGAAATAGACCCGCAGCAAATGACGCTTTTATTCCAAATTGACTCAGATACTAAAAATTGTAATATGATGTGGGGAGATTTAGGGATGCTTTATTTCTGCATTGGAAATGAAGACTTGAAAAATCGACGTTTTGAAAATGCATGTTGTGTATTACAAACTTGTTAAGGAAGAAGGTTGTTCTTATAAAAAGAACAGCCTTTTTACAATGTTAAATATGCATAATCTCATATGACCTATACGAAAAAGTATTGTATACTCTGAAACTATACGATACTTTTTCGTATAGTTATAGAATGTAAGGAGTGACATGATGGGAAAGACAAGTAAGTATGTGACAGCTGCCGCACTTTGTTCAACGATAGTAATGGGAGGCTTACAGGCTTCATCTGTATCTTATGCAGCTACGAATTCAACTGTAGCGACATCACAATCAGATGCAAAGTTGTTAAATGATTTTAGAAAAGAATTAAAAAAACAGGTTGATAATCGAGAAGAAAATATTACAATCACATATAAAACGAAAGATAGAAATGCTAGAAATGTGATGGACCAATTGTACGGCGAGTTTAATAAAGTTGTAGATGCAGATGAGTATGTAAAATATAATGTAGCGTCTACTAAATATTCTATTAAAGGGTTACCAGGAAACTATACGTTTACACTGCAAGTTAAGTACCGTGAATCAAAAGAGCAAACACAATATGTAAAATCCCAGGCGAAAGCGATTATAGGCTCGATTGTAAAACCAGGAATGGATGAGCATGAGAAAGTGAAAGCTATTCATGATTACGTTGTAAAACATGTATCGTATGATACGTCTTATGGAGCATATACAGCATATGAAGCGTTAGCGAATCGTTCTGCCGTTTGCCAAGGATATACGTTATTAACATATGAATTACTAAAAGAAGCGGGTATCCAAAACCATATTGTAACAGGTACAGGAAATGGACAAGCTCACGCATGGAATTTAGTGAACATTGAAAACAAATGGTACCACCTTGATACTACATTCGATGATCCGGTACCGGATAAAGCTGGGCGCGTAACATATTCATATTTTAATATGTCTGATGAGCAATTAAGTAAAGATCACGACTGGGATCGTAGTAAATATCCTGCAGCATCTACAAGTTATTTTAATGAATTAACAAACAAAATAAAAGCGGGTAGTTCAAAGACTGCGGCGTATGAACAAATGTTAAAAGAAACAAATTTAAAATATATGTCTACACAATACGGAGCAGAGAATTATAGTGAGTTTAAGAAGAAATTACAGCAACAATTTGCTTCTAAGCCAGAAAAGGTAGAAGTACGATATAAGCAGTCTATGGATGGAACAATGCAAGATATAAAGAAAGTGTTAAATGAAATAAATTGGCCAAAAGGTGCAAAGCGTGTATCTTATCAAGTAGCACCTTATAGTGCGATGGCAGATTATTCATTAGCGACAATTACATTTACGTATTAAGTAATGAAAAAGAGCATCTGTAAAAAGGTGCTCTTTTTACATTTGTTTATCACTTTAAAATATTGGGAATTATGTGATAAAATAACGAGGAGAGGATGTGAATGCTGAATGAACTTCTTCGAAAGTAATATATTTACATTGATATATACTTGTTTAGTAATCGGACTTATTGTTTTGTTTTTCATATCATTTACTTTGTTTATTAGAAGCGTATTACAAAGCAGTGCTGCAAAGAAACACCACGCGATTAATATGAACCAGAAGCTAGATCGAATTATTGAATTGCTTGAAAAAGATAAGAAATAGTGATAAAAGAAGTATGAAAAGGGGAAAGAGAATGGCCAATTATATAAAAGAATTACGTGAAAAAGTAGGACATGATTATGTTTTCTTAAACTTTGCCGGTGGTTGTGTATTTAATAAAGAAGGAGAAGTATTACTGCAAAAAAGAGGAGACTTTAATGCCTGGGGCTTTCCTGGCGGGGCAATGGAAATTGGAGAATCGGCTGCAGAAACTGCAATTCGAGAAATAAAAGAAGAAACCGGGTATGATGTAGAAATAAATGAGCTTATTGGAGTGTATACAAAATATTTTCAATCATATCCAAATGGAGACAAGGCACAGTCAATTGTGATAGTCTTTTCATGCTCAATTGTTGGAGGAGAGAAAAGAACAGACGGTGATGAAACATTGGATTTGCAGTTTTTCCCGTTAGATAAAATGCCGCCTTTATTTTGTAAACAACATGAAGATTGCTTGCAGGATGTATTGGAGAAAAGAGTAGGGGTATATCGTTAACATATAAAAAAGAAGCTAAATGAGATTAGCTTCTTTTTTATGTTTTACTTACTTCCACCAATCATCAAACATAGATGCTGGAACTTGTCTCTTATGTTCGCTCACTGTGTAACGTTTTTCAATTTTTTCTGCAACGTCAGTTGGAACTGCTTTACCTTCTAAATAGTCATCAAGTTGATCGTATGTAATACCTAACTCTGTTTCATCAGCTTGACCAGGTTTTTCATCCAATAAATCAGCTGTTGGCATTTTTAAATAAAGTCGCTCGTCTGCACCTAATTCTTGTAGTAAAGCACGTCCTTGGCGCTTCGTTAATCCTGTTAATGGTAATAAATCTGCACCACCATCTCCGAATTTTGTAAAGAATCCCGTTACAGCTTCTGCAGCGTGATCTGTTCCGATAACAAGAAGGCTGTTTTGTCCACCGATTGCATATTGTGTAACCATGCGGATACGTGCTTTCACGTTACCTTTATTGAAATCTGTTAATGATTCACCTAATAAGTTTTCGTATTGATTTGAGAAAGCATCAACTGTTGAAGCGATATCAAATGCAACAGATTGATCAGCTTGAATAAATTGTAATGCTAATTGCGCATCATCTTCGTCTTTTTGCACTTTATAGGGAAGGCGCACGGCGATAAACGTTGCGTTACCACCTTCATTACGAATTTCTTCAACTGCAAGCTGGGCTAAACGTCCCGCTAATGTAGAGTCTTGTCCGCCACTAATTCCAAGTACAAATCCTTTCGCACCTGTTTTTTTTACATAATCTTTTAAGAAATCAACACGTTTACGGATTTCTGCTTTCGGATCAATTACAGGTTGAACGTGTAATGCTTTCATAATCTGTTCTTGCAATGTCATTATGTTTTCCTCCTATTCATATTAAAGCGGTAAATAAGTTTATATGTATATTGGTACATACTTCTATCCTTTATTATTTCGCAAAATTAACGAATATACAATAGGATGTGTGTATGAATATGAATGTAGTCATTATAATGAAACTGCATCGTTTAAGCAATTTTTTTGAAACCTTTCAATAATGTAAGGTTTTTGTCATTTGAATCGATGGAAGCTATTTCCGCATTTTACTAATATAAGAACATAGTTAGTAGAAGGGCGGAGAAGGAATATGAACATTAGAGAACTTGCATACCGAAATGTAACGCGAAATAGACGAACATACTCAGCATATTTTTTAAGTAGTGCATTTGCTATTATGGCTTTTTTTGTTTATTCATTTTTTGCGTTTCATCCGGCGTTAAGTGCTGGAGAATTGGGACAATACGTGTTCGTAAGTATGTCGTTTGCACAGTCCATTATTTACTTATTTACATTTTTCTTTATTTTATATTCGATGGGAATGTTTTTAAAAACGAGAAAGCGTGAATTAGGAATTTTAATGATGTTAGGTATGACGAAATATCAATTAAAGCGTCTTATCTTTTTTGAAAATATTATGATTGGGATAGGGGCAATTATTTTTGGAATTCTAGCAGGAATGTTATTTTCTGGAGTATTAATGTTTGTAGCTCCCATGATATTAAAGTTAGATATTTCCTTGCCTTATTACATTCCAATGAAAGCCATTGTTGTAACGAGTATTATGTTTTTCGTATTATTTATGATTATTTCATTGTTTAGTGCAGGAATGATCCGGAAGAATAAAATTATGAAATTGTTTAGAGGATCAGCAGAAGCGAAGCCGGAACCGAGAGCATCCATTATTTCTTCTATATTAGCAGTCATATTGCTTAGTGCGGGATATGCAGGAGCGCTTATGTCACACGGTGCAATGGTATTTATCATGATGATTCCTGTTACAACGGTAGTCATTATTGGTACGTATTTGCTGTATAAGCAGTTGAGTGTCTTTATTATTAGACTATGTAAAAAAAGTAAACGTTTCTATTGGACACAGACAAATATTATTACGTTGTCAGATTTAGCTTACCGTATGAGAGATAATGCAAGAATGTTCTTTATTGTAACCATAATTTCAACTGTAGCATTTTCAGCAATAGGTACATTAGTTGGCTTTACATCAATGACAAAGGCGATTATGGAGAGACCAATTGCGTTTCACTATCATTCTAAGCAAGGAAATAGTAATGAATCACAGCATTTGAAAATGATTGATGAAGGATTAAAGAAACATAGTATAGCAGCTTCAAAAACTAATATTTCAACGAAGAAAACGGAGGAGCAGTCGTTAAAAAGCGCCACCTTTATAAAGGAATCAGACTATAAGGAATATGCGAAGTTAACAGGAGAACCCTTTCATGCGGTATCCCAAAAAGAAGTTTTATTTTTGTCAGTCGATATACCAGGACCACCGATGAAGGAAAGAAAAGAAATTACTTTACCACATTTGAGTGAACCTTTACATGTGAAAAAAGTTAATACTTCTTCATTAAGTAAAATATTAAGAGGTAACGTTTATGTAATCTCTAAAAATCAATATGATGCATTACAAGATGGGTTTAAAGAGGAAAAAGATTATGTGTACAAAACAGAAGGAACGAAAGATGAAGTTGAGGTTGGTAAAGAACTAACGCATCTGATGAAGCCTTATGAAGAACATACAACGTTTAGTGCAGAAGAGTACGAACAAAACCAAAGTTTACAAATTGCAGGACCAATTCTATTTGTAGGTTTCTTTATTGGTATTGTATTTTTCGTATGTGCAGGAAGCTTCCTTTATTTCCGTTTGTTTTCTGACTTGGAGGATGATACTCGTTTGTTTGAAATGATTCGAAAAGTAGGCTTAACAAGTGGAGAATTATCGAAAGTAGTTACAATTCGATTGGGACTTTTATTCTTCGTTCCAATAGGTGTTGCAACATTACATGGGGCAGTAGCGTTAACTGCACTCGGACAGATGTTTGAGTACTCACTATTTAAAGAAAATGCGATTGTATTAAGTATTTTCATAGGAATTCAAGTTGTATATTTTTTACTGATTCGATCTCGTTATTTAAAACAATTGAAAGAGAGATTACGTATTCGTTAAATGTGTTTTTTTAACTTGAGTACAAAATTTTCTAAAAAGAGGCAGGTATTACCAAAAAGTGATAAAATGGAAAAAGCGAGGTGGAAAAATTAATAAAAAGTAAGGGAGGAAGTAATATGAAAGCAACAGGAGTTATTCGAAAAGTAGACGAATTAGGACGAATTGTAATTCCTAAAGAATTACGTGATGTATTGGGAATACAAATTAAATCACCGCTTGAAATTTTCGTAGAAGAAGACAAAGTCATTTTACAAAAATATCAACCTTACAATGCTTGTCAAATAACAGGTGATGTTTCAAATCAAAACATATCATTAGCAAATGGAAACATTACTGTTAGTATAGATGGAGCGAAATATTTAATAAAAGAAATAGAAAAATTTTTAAACAAGAGTGAGGTTTAGTCTTAATTCAAATTATTTTTAAAATTTCATATCATTCTTTAAAAACTATAAAAGGACCATTCAATTGGTCCTTTTATTTATCTCGTAATTTTTCGTTTCTAAAAATTACGAGATAAATAAAGTGAAACTTTAATCAGCCCTCACCAATCAGGCTGCCCATTAAAGCGGGATAAAAGAGTAGTATAAAATTCGTAAGCCTTATTGAGAAACATTTTTAAGGAAGGAAAACGAAACACATAAAACGAATGTTACATGTAAGTGTTTTCAAAAGTGGTCTGAAATGAAAATAATATATTTTCAGGAGGGATTACGATGAATAGTAGTACAGCGAATAAACAAAAAGGTATACAATTGATTCCTTTTACAGTAGATAAGGTGGTTGAACAAGTAAATGAAATTCCACCAGGTGTACAACTCATTCATGCTCCGCAAGTATGGGAGAAGAGTGCGAAAGGAAAAGATATTGTCGTTGCCGTATTAGATACAGGGTGTGATACGAATCATATAGATTTAAAGGATCGTATTATCGGCGGAAGAAATTTCACGAAAGATTACGAAGGAGATCCAAATATTTATCTTGATAATAACGGACACGGTACTCATGTAGCGGGGACAATTGCAGCGACTGAAAATGGAATCGGTGTTTTAGGAGTGGCACCACTTGCTAAAATGCTAGTGTTAAAGGTTTTAGCAGGGGATGGTTCTGGAAGTTATGAGCAAATTATTGAGGCGATTCATTATGCTGTAAATTGGAGAGGGCCTAATAAAGAAAGAGTTAGAGTCATTTCCATGTCACTTGGTGGCCCGCAAGACGTTCCGGAATTACATGAAGCAATTCAAAATGCGGTAAAGCAAGATGTTCTCGTCGTATGTGCTGCTGGGAATAATGGAGATTGTAATGATAACACGGAGGAACTAGATTTCCCAGGTGCATACTCAGAAGTAATTGAAGTCGGCGCTGTCAATTTAGATCGGAAAATCGCATGTTTTAGTAATTCAAATCAAGAAATTGATTTAGTGGCGCCAGGCGATGAAATATTATCTACGTATCCTGAAGGGAAATATGCTGTATTAAGTGGTACTTCTATGGCGACACCGCATGTCGCTGGAGCACTGGCATTGCTCATAAAGCAGTGTGAAAGGGAATATGGTAGAAAGTTATCAGAACCAGAAATATATGCACAACTTATTAAAAGAACTGTACCTTTAGGATATGAACGTACATCTGAAGGGAATGGTTTATTAGATTTATTGAAAGAATAACAATTACTAAAAAACATCTCATATTTTTATGAGATGTTTTTTAGTATGGCTCTGTCGCATGTAATACGACATCTAATAAACCGGGGAATCTAGCATTTAAGTCATCTTCACGAATTGAAATGAAACGTTGAGTTCCTTCAAGGCGTGTATACATAACACCGGATTCACGTAAAACTTTGAAATGGTGTGATAAAGTTGATTTCGCGATTGGAATGTTTAACGCGCCACAAGATTGTTCGTTTTTTTCTAGTAGCATAGTTACAATTTGTAAACGAATTTGATCGCTAAGTGCATATAGAACAGAAGAGAATTGAATTTCTTCTCGATTTGGATGATAGAGAGTACGCATTTTTTCACCTGCTTGTATAAGTTAATATATTTGCACTATAACATATAAAGTGGTATATTTCTATTGTTCGAATATATTCGAACAATAGAAATATAGGGGGAGAAAAAATGAAGTATACAAAATTGCAAAAGGCAGGACTACATATTTCAAAATTGGGGTTAGGAACAAACGCTGTAGGGGGACATAATTTATATGCTGATGTGAATGAGGAAGAAGGAAAACGATTAATAGAAGAAGCTATCGGGCAAGGGATTACATTTTTTGATTCGGCAGATTCATACGGTTTCGGTAGATCAGAGGAATTGGTGGGAGAAGTATTGAAAGGAAAACGCCATGAAGTTGTACTTGCTACCAAAGGTGGAATACAACCGTTATTAAATGGAGAGGTTTATATGAATAATGAACCGAGCTATTTAAGAAATGCTGTAGAAAATAGCTTAAGAAGATTACAAACTGATTATATTGATTTATATTATTTACATTTTACAAACCCAGAAACAAGTTACATAGATTCAATTGGAGAACTTACTCGCCTAAAAGAAGAAGGGAAAATTCGTTCAATTGGAATATCTAACGTAAACGTAGAGCAATTAAAAGAAGCGAATCAGCACGGACACATAGATGTTGTACAATCACCGTATAATATGTTAGATCGTACTGCTAGGGAAGAACTTTTGCCATATTGTATAGAATCAGGTATTTCATTTATTCCTTACGGGCCTCTTGCTTTTGGGATACTAGGTGGTAAATATACAGAAGATTTCAAATTGAATAAAGGAGATTGGCGTCAAAGTGTAAATCTATTTGAAGAGAATACATATAAGAGTAACTTTAAGAAAGTTGAAAAATTAAAAGACTTAGCTAAAGAAAAGGATCTCGAATTATCGCATTTAGCTTTAGCGTGGTTATTAAACCAAAAAGGAATTGATACTGTTATTCCTGGTGGGAAACGAGCGGAGCAAATAAGAGAAAGTGTAAGAGCGGTGGAAGTTTCATTGAATGAAAAAGTCATGAAAGAGATTGAATCTATTTTAGAAGATTAATTGAAAGGGGGATAGTTTCCTCTTTTTATCCCGCTTTAATGGGCAGTAAGACCCCCATCTCAAAATTCAGCGAAAGTAAAGAAGGTAGGTGGGGGGATCAACTGCCCATAAAAGCCCGATTGGTGAGGGCTGATTAAAGTTTCACTTTATATAAAAGGAGAAGATTTAAATGAAAAGAGTACTAGCTGTATTCTTTACAATCATGTTTATGATCGGTACAGATACTTTCTTAATTTCACCACTTTTACCAACTTTACAACAGGTGTATCATATTTCAACTGAGTTGTCAGGGTGGATGGTAAGTTCATATGCTTTAGGATACGCTGTATTTGCACTTATCGCTGGTCCTATATCAGATGGATTAAATAGAAAAAAAGTGATGGTAATAGGAATGAGTTTTTTTGCGTTAAGTACGTTTTTATGTGGGATTGCGTCATAAAGTCTTTACAAATAAAAAAAGAGCCCAAAAATAAAAATCCCTATAGAGATAGGGATTAATATATCGGCATATAGTTCCTTGGAAAAGGATATACTGAGTATAACATATAGGACTACTTATAATTGTGAAATAGATGTGAAAGTAATGTGAAAAATAACATAATAAAAGCACTGTTTTAGCTAATGAACTAAAACAGTGCTTTTCTTTTTGATTGAACAGTTGCTGCATTTTCATCATGTATGCCTGCATCTTTAATAATTCGTTGTTTTGCTTTATTTAATAGATGGTTTACTGCTTCACCAAAATAGTTAGCTTCGCTTTTTGTGCGGGCTTCTCGTAAACATTTATAGTTTTCTAGCAGTTCCTCTTTTTCAGTGTTTGTTAAGAAATCTTCTATTTTCTTTTTTGTCATACGAAACACCCTTTCTTCTGACAAACGACGCAATAGAAAATATTTATTGTTTATTATAGCAATAATTTTTAAAGAAAGTACAGACTAACGTCGTAATAATTTGTCAATTTCTTGAATCTTCTCATCAGCTTTCCCAATTTGTTTATTTTTAGCCTGCTCACCACCGAGCGCTTGGTGTAGTAAGAAAGTCTGACCGGAAATAGCAGTCACAATGGATACTTTAATAATTTCTTTTATTAAGGTGACATCGAATAAAACGAGTCCAAGAAGTGCAGCTAGACTACCAGTGAAAATATCAGTCAAAAACCCAAAGTGAAAAAAAGTTTTCAAACGGCGTGGAAGCAATAACTTACCTTGGTTATTGATTAGATGGGAAACGAAACCGGTAATGCCACCAACGAGAACAGCAGTTAGCCATTGATACATTTCCATCGAATCCACTCCTTTTAGTGAATAAGATTCGATTATTTTATATTGATTCCTTTTAATATTTCATAGAAGCATATTGAGAAAGTTTGTTTGGTTTTTTCTATATTCAATTTAATTGTATCAGAAAAATCTGATATATATGAGTCTATTATATGAAGCAGTTATTCCTTAATATGAATGTAGAAAGGGGTGCGTGATATGAATATAGATTACCGAATAAGAAGTGTGGATGGTTATACAAAAAATATAGGGGAATTAGTCAGCATGCTGGAGCATACGAGGGCTGTAACATTACAGGAAATTAGCAATCTATCAGTTGAGCAATTAGACTCAATGCTAAGTGGTGGAAATTTCATCGGAGCTTTATTAAAGCATATAGCAGCTATTGAAAAAGCATATCAGCTTATTTCATTTCAAGAGCGTGACTTTACAAAGGAAGAATTAGAAATATGGAAAGACGCACTCTATTTAGGAGAATAGGGGAAAACGATTCGTGGTCATGAAATAAAGTATTATGTACAACTTCTACAAAGTGTTCGAGAAGAATCTCTGAAGTATTTGAGTAAACAAGATGATGAATGGCTTATGTCAGAAAGAAAGTGGCTTAACGGTGTAGCGCATAACCAGTACTATTTGTGGTTTCACGTGCTAGAAGATGAGATGAGTCACCGTGGGCAAATTAGAATGATAAAAAATAAATTATTCGAAAATTAAGTTAAATAAGGTAGCTTTTTGTATGGATATTCCATATAATGAGAGTAATTAAAATGAGAACGGGGTGATGTATTATGGCGAACATAACTTATATGAATAATAAACCAAATACAAAGGTGGATGGAAAGGGCGAGACTGTATAAGTTAGCGCACGATCCTTCCGCTTAGCTTACACTAGGGAGGATATCAATTTGAATCAAAATATTTTAGAATCGTTCGGCTGGGATTCTTTCTTTGAGGAACAGGCTGTAGAGAACTTTGAGGTAGGGCGTATTTTACTTGAGCATAAGCATATATATCGAATTATTTGTAATGATGGTGAATATATGGCTGAGCTGTCTGGTAAGTTTCGGCATGAAGCAGTAACGAAGGGGGATTATCCAGCGGTTGGTGATTGGGTGTATATAAAGAAAATAGAGAATGAAAAGAAAGCGATCATTCATCGTATTTTTCCGAGAAGAAGCTCTTTTTCTAGACAAGAGGCTGGTACTCGAACGGAAGAGCAAGTAATAGCAGCAAATGTAGATTATCTATTTTTAGTGAATGCACTTAACCATGATTTTAATGTAAGAAGAATGGAACGTTATTTACTATTAGCGTATGAAAGCGGTGCAATGCCTGTAATTGTTTTAACAAAGAGTAGCTTATGTGAGGACGTGGAACAGAAAATCGTTGAAACAGAAGCTGTGGCAATTGGTGTTCCGATCTTCGTTGTTGATAGTTTAGAACATACTGGTATTGAATCGTTGCAGCAATTTGTTTCTTCAGGAAAAACAATTGCTCTAGTCGGATCATCTGGGGTTGGAAAATCCACTTTGTTAAATGCACTTATAGGAATTGAAGTAGCAAAAACGGGTGATATTCGTGAGGAAGATAGTAAAGGAAGGCATACGACAACTCATCGTGAATTGTTCCGATTACCGAGTGGTAGTTTAGTTATTGATACTCCTGGTATGAGGGAGCTACAGCTTTGGGAAGGAAGCGATGCAATTCAAACAACATTTTCTGATATTGAAGAACTAGCAAAAACGTGCCGTTTTAGGGACTGTAAGCATGAAAATGAGCCAGGGTGCGCAGTGCATAGTGCAATTGATAACGGGATTATGACGATAAATCGTTTGCAAAGCTATAAAAAATTACAAAGAGAACTAGCGTATTTCATTAGAAAACAAGATGCTATTCTTGCAAGGGCAGAGCGTGATAAGTGGAAAAAGATTTCTAAACAGCATAAAAAAATGTGAAAAGTCAAAGGGTGGTTCCCTTTGGCTTTTTGCATTTGTAAATTTTATAATAATATTATTCATATATATGGACAAAGGGAAATTAATTGTTTAAACTTTACAAAGTATTCATCATAATAGGTTATGAAAATAATAATTAGGGAATGGGAAATATTTATAATTCGTTAGATTTAACTTTTAAAATTGAAAAGCAGGAGGTTTGTAATGGGTAGACTATTAAATTGGTTTCGTGATATGAAAGTAGCAAAAAAACTATTAATTTCATTTTTTGTTATTTTAATTGCGGCTGTCTCTATTATAGGAGGCATGTCTTATCAAACAGCTAAAAAGAATTTTGAATCACAAATTACGAGCAGTGCTCACGACAATATAAAAATATTAGATAATTTAATCAATCAAATGATTGAGGCGAAATTTAATGATGTAAATAATTTTGCACGGGTGATTCAAGGGAATATGTATCAAGGGGATAATCAAGAGGAATTAAGAAAAATATTATCACAATATATCAATTTGAATAAAGATGTTGAACAAGTATATGTTGCTGGAAACGATAAAAAATTTGTACAAGAACCAAATATACAAATGGCAGCAGACTACGATCCAACAGAACGTTCTTGGTATAAAGATGCAGTAGCAAAACAAGGTGGTATTGTAATTACTGAGCCGTATAAGGCAAAAGGAAATGGACATATTGTCGTAACGATTGCAAAACAAGCAGAAGATAAAAACGGTGTTGTAGCGGTAGATTTAAGTTTAGATAATTTATTAAAAACAACGAAGTTAATTAATATTGGTAAAAAGGGATATGCTTTCATCTTAGATGGGAAACAAAAAATAATTGCACACCCTCAAGAAAAATCAGGAGAAAAAGCAGCCGATTCTTGGGCAAAGAAAATTTATGAAGATAATCATGGGGCTTTTTCTTATACGTATGACGGTAGTGAAAAACAAATGGTATTTGCTACAAATGTAAAAACAGGTTGGAAAATTGGCGGGACTATGTACTCAAATGAAGTAATTGAAGCTGCGCAGCCTGTATTTTATAATATGTTAATTGTTATGTTCATTTCATTAGTTATAGGTGGGGCACTTATTTATTTTGTGACACTTTCTATAACAAAGCCCTTAAAAAGATTAGTTGTCACTTCTAAAGAAATAAGTGAGGGAGATTTAACGCAAACAATTGATATTCATTCTAATGATGAAATCGGTCAACTTGCAAAAGGATTTAATGAGATGACAGATGCATTGCGAACATTAATCGGAAGAATTAATACTTCGGCTGGACATGTTGCAGCAGCATCAGAAGAGCTAACAGCAAGTGTAAGACAGGCGAGTGAAGCGACTGAGCAAATTACGATGGCAATGGACGAAATATCAAGCGGGGCAACAACGCAAACGACAAGTGTAGAAAATGGGGCAATGTTACTATTTGATGTAACAGAAGGCATTCAGCATGTAGCAAATAGTTCATCATCAATTAGTACGGCTTCGGCTCATACTCGTGAAAAAGCAGAAAATGGTGGGAAACTAGTCGGAAAAACAGTAAATCAAATGCAGTCAATTGCAGAATCTGTTTCACAATCAGATGAGGTTATTCAGTTACTAAATAATAAATCAAAGCAAATTGGTGACATATTAGAAGTAATTCAAAATATTGCAGATCAAACAAATCTTCTAGCTTTGAATGCAGCAATTGAAGCTGCAAGAGCGGGAGAGCACGGAAGAGGATTTGCAATTGTTGCAGATGAAGTACGTAAATTGGCGGAGAAGTCTAGCGTATCTTCTAGTGAAATAAGTAAATTAATATGTGAAATACAAGATGACATGAGTAAGACGGTAAAGTCTATGGGTCATGTAAATGAAGAAGTTCAATCTGGACTTGTTATTGCAAATGAAACGAAGCAAAACTTTACTGAGATTTTACAATCTACAAATGAAATTGCCAATCAAATTAAAACGATGGTTGAAACGGCTAACGGGATGTCAAAAGGTGCAAATGAAGTGTCTATTTCGGTAGGACAAATTGCAATGACAGCGCAGAATAATGCGACGAGTACTCAAAACGTTGCAGCATCAGCAGAAGAACAATTAGCGTCCATTGAGGAAATTAGTTCTGCGGCGGGTACATTATCTCAAATGGCTGAAGAGTTACAAGGGTTAATTGAAAGATTTAAAGTGTAATAAAGGACAGACTACTCCAAAATAGCAGTATGCGATTTTGGAGTAGTCTGTTTTTACTATGTAACATGAAATGTGATAAAGAGTATGTTTATGATGTTTAAAGGTATATCATGTATAATATTTGTCGAAAAATAGAGGTATTTGTTAACTTTATGTATAATTATAATCATATAGAATGCAAATAAAGGAGATTATTAATATGGGAGTGTACTGGGGGACCAAAAGACATTCTTGGCTTAGTTATGTCTCATTTTGGTTAAGTATTTCGTTTTTCATGGTTTTTCTCATTGAAGTGTTTATTTTAAAAACACTTTCAAATAGTTCGGTGCAAATTGTTAAATACTTTTATTTTATATTTGTACCAGTAAACATCTTTCTTAGTTTAAAGTTACTCTTTAAGAAGAATGAAAAGAAAGCATTACCTATTTTTAGTTTCATTGTATCCTTATTATTTACAATTTTAATACTAGTATTAGCATTAGCAGCTACGGGGAAATTCTTTTAAGGAGAGTGTTATAAGTCACTCTTCTTTTTTGTTGTTGCAAGGAAATAATAAGTGGAGGATGGACAAAGAAAGCATTTCCTTAAGTTTGATATGATTTGAAAGCTTTAGAAGGGTATTAAGAAATGAATTAAGATACAATCCACAAAGTAATACAGAGAATCAGGTGTTTTATATGCAGTTATGAAGCAAATGAATACGGTAAAAACGGCGATATATGGTACAATACATATGGATAGTGATAGAGATAAAGGGTATATAAAATACTCATCGTTTTTTAGTAAGAGAGGGGTTATCTTATGCTATACGAGGATTTGATGACATTGTTTCAAGCAGCTCCGAAAGAAGAAGGTAGAGGCGGCTGGAAATATATAATCCAGGAACGAAATGATAAATATGAAATTGTTAATGAAATGTTGAAAAATCAAATGAGTGTTGAATTGTATTTTAATGAATATGATGAGGTGAAAATCACTTTATATAAAGATGGAATGCCTATTTCGACGATGCAAAGAATTGCGATTTCAAAAGTTGAATTAGACGAAGAAGAAGAAGGGATTCAATTCGTTTTAGAACGTATGCCTAGTCGGATGATTCGGTTGCAATTAAAGCCGTATTTAGCACTCGAAATGGGGCCGTACTGGGAAGTATGTGATGATTGTGAATGAACATATAAAAAAAGCATCCAATAACATGGATGCTTCTTTTATGTTTTTTGAAGTTGTTTAAAAGCAATAATCGGAAGTAAAATGATGCTGACCCACCCGATTATAGGATATAGAATGTGGAGTAATTCACTGTAACCAACGTAACTAAAGCAATAACTTATTAGTAAAATGAAGAAAATAATATTATTATTTTTCCAGCCAGTGATGGATTGCATTTGTTTTGTCATTCCGAACACATTGCCAACTAAAGTTGTGAATACTTCACCGAAAATGATAAGAACAAAGAAAAAGTGAAAAGTGGCATTGAATTTTCTTATGACTTCAGCCATTGGAATGTTATATTGATAAAATTGGTCGACTGATAAGATAGCTAAATGGCTACATAATAATATTAAAGAAAGTCCTGCCCCACCTAAAATACCGCCCCATAAAATGGCCTTTCGATCTTTTACTTCACTGGCTAACGGGACGAGGACGCTTTGGGCGAGAGAAAGATTTAAGGCGACATATGTAATAGGACTAGTTATCCACTTCATATTCCAGCTTTCTGCAGGAATAGTATTACTAATAGGAGTTGTACCGTGAAAAAACGTTGTAATAGCAAGTCCGATAATGAAAATCATCATAATAGGTACGACAAGTGTATTAACTTCAAAAACCCCTTGTAATCCGCGACTACCTATAATGAGACAGGCGATTACTGTAATGAAAATACCGAGTTGTCTTGGTAAACGAAGTTGCTCTTCAAATACCGCTCCAGCGCCTGATAACATAACGCTCGTTACACCAAATAATACGAGTAATAATAGTGTATTTACAACATTTCCAAATACATCCCCAAATAAGTATTTGTTAAATTCTTGCGCTGAAAATGCACCGATTTGTGAGGAGAGTAACATCATCTTTGTGCCAAGCCAAATAAAAAAAAATCCACTTACACATATACCAATAGTTCCATAAAATCCGTTCACTGTAAAAAATTCAACAATTTCTCGTCCAGTAGCAAATCCAGCTCCAACGACTGTTCCAATATAAGTAGCAGCGACTTTCTTTGCTACTTGCCATTGTTGATTGTCCATGTTATCCCTCTTTCTACTACGATGAGCTTGATTTACTATTATGCATATGTATGAGCTTGGACAATTAGACGTATGAACTGTTAGAAAACATACATGAATGAAAAGATATTAGGGAAGTATTAAAGGTGTTAAAACTTTGTTACATATGAGCCAATCGTTCGAAAGGATAGGAAAAGTATGGTAATATGTAACTAGGTTCTTAAAAGACAAACATTATGAAATGATAAGAGGAGTGGATTGTATGAGTACGAAAACAAATGTTGTTGAAGTATTAAACAAGCAGGTAGCAAACTGGAATGTGTTATATGTGAAACTACATAATTATCATTGGTATGTGACAGGACCACACTTCTTTACATTACATGAGAAATTTGAAGAGTTTTACAATGAAGCTGGAACGTATATTGATGAATTAGCAGAACGTATTTTAGCATTGGAAGGTAAGCCGTTAGCGACAATGAAAGAATATTTGGCAACATCTAGTGTGAATGAAGGGACAAGCAAGGAATCTGCAGAAGAAATGGTGCAAACATTAGTGAATGATTACTCTGCATTGATTCAAGAATTAAAAGAAGGCATGGAAGTTGCTGGTGAAGCTGGCGATGAAACATCAGCGGACATG
Organism: Bacillus cereus group sp. BfR-BA-01408; assembly: GCF_022663305.1. NCBI lineage: Bacteria > Bacillati > Bacillota > Bacilli > Caryophanales > Bacillaceae > Bacillus > Bacillus cereus group sp. BfR-BA-01408. The sequence continues at coordinate 152,507 of NZ_JAKUFF010000001.1, forward strand.
TTGTTAGCAATTCATACAACATTAGAACAACATGTATGGATGCTAAGTGCGTTCTTAAAATAAAGTGAAACTTTAATCAGTGGGGGGCTTACTGCCCATTAAAGTGGGATAAATATAAGAATATAAAGAAAAAAGTCATTGAAAAATTCTTTCAATGACTTTTTTGTGATTTTTCAGTTTTCTTTTATGCTATAATATAGTAAAAAGGAGGCGATGCGATGTTTCGCTTTTTCAAAACTGGAAAAGAAGAGCGTGAAATTACGAAAGATGAATTGGAACAAGCGATGGCCAAGTTTTTAGAAAAGAATGCTAATATCGTTTATACAGTATTAGTAAATGATGATTATACAGTGAATTATGATTTGTTAAAGCCGTATTTACCTGCATTTCCAACAAACCATTTTCTTATTACGAAGGAAACGCTTGAGGTATTTGAACATACAGAAGAAAACTTAAACTTAGTGAAAGAAATTGATATCGTACAAAAGGCAGTAGATCAGTATGTAACAGAAAAAGAAATGTTTCCAATTGTAGAAGGTAGTGAAGATCGCCTCATATGCGGAATGAAACTAGGACCTTACTTAGATCGTATATTAAAAAGAGACTTATATATTTCAGAAAAACATTATTTAGTTTCAAGTAAACCAGATAGAAAAAAACAAAAGAGTGGGTAGATGTATTGAGAACAACAATAAATATATTGTTGTCTTTTTTTGTTTATAAAAATATTGATTTTTCAGTTTATTCAACTTTATACTAAACTTATTGGACGAAGAGGAGTAATGATTAAGTACCATTAGCGTGAGTTATATATAGTGATTACAAAATAGTAAAAAGGCTTGAGAAATACATATTATAAAAGAATATGGGGGAATGCGTGTATGAAAAATAGCATGACTTACATTCAATTATTAAATGAAACGTTACATTGCTATGCAAGTAAAGGAAGTTTGGAAGCATACACTTATATAATGGAGCATGCGAAAGGTATAGTAGGGAATGAGGCTCAAATATATAATTTTAAATATGCATTAGCGAGTGCAGCAGGACTTGAAGAAGAAGCGATGCATGTAATGAAGGAAGCTATTATAGAAAAGGGTTTTTGGTATGGAAATGAGTATTTAATTTCGGACGACGATTTAAAACCACTACATAAATTTGAAGAGTTTCATCAAATGGTTCAATTATGTAAAGAAAGAGAAGAGTTAGCAAAGAAAACAGAACGAGCAGATGTGAAATATATAGACAGTAAGAAAAAAGAAAAACTATTTATTGCAATGCATGGTGATCAAGAAAATATAGCAATAGTAGAACCATATTGGAAATCTGTTTTGGATCAAGATTATACGTTAGCTTTACCACAGTCTTCGCAAATTCAGTTTTCAGATGGGTTTGTTTGGGATGATATACAGAGAGGGAAAGAAGAATTAAAAGAGCATTACGTTAAGTTTATAGAAAATCATAGGGGAGAAAGTGTAATAATTGGTGGTTTTTCTGCTGGTGCCAGAGTAGCTTTGTATACAATTTTACATAAAGATATAGATGTAGATGGTTTTATTTTTATGGCGCCGTGGCTTCCAGAGATTGATGAATGGAATGAGTTGTTGGAAGTGCTACAAGATAAAAATATAAAGGGATATGTAGTGTGCGGGGATCAAGATGAAGATTGTTTCGAATGTACGCAGCAATTTGTACAAGTATTAAAAGATAAGAATATAGAACATGAGTTTAAAGTTGTACCTAATTTAAAACATGATTATCCTGAGGATTTTGATGAACTATTAAAAGAAGCTATTAAATATATAGAAGACAAAAGTAATAAGTAGTAAGAAAGGGAGATGCATCATAATGGATGTATCTCCCTTTTATCCTTATAAATGAAAAGCATTCGCTAGTAAGCGATAAGAATTTAATTTATCTTCAAATCGATGAGTAATTGTGACAATCATAAATTCATCAGTATTGTACGCTTTGCTTAAGTTTACGATTTGTTCTTTCACAGAAGAGGGATCACCGACGATCATACGTTGACGATTCTCTTTTATACGGAATAAATCATAGGCGCTGTATGAATAATTTTGTGCAGTTTCAATAGAAGGTGTACCAGTTGTACGCTTTCCTTGTTCTAGTAATAAGATTGATAAATCTAAACTAGAAGCAATTTTTTCCGCCTCTTCAGTTGTTTCACCGCAAATAACAAAAATAGCGACGATTGATTTTGGTTTATCTCCTAAATAGGAAGGGTGGAATTGTTTTTGATAGGCCTCCATTACCTCGGGTCCACCGTATCCGTTTATGAACTGTGCGAATGCAAAAGAAGCACCTTGTTGTGCGGCAATCTTTGCACTCTCTCCGCTAGAGCCAAGCAACCACATGTCAGGAGATGTGGGAATTACAGGAGTAGCCTTTAAATTTGCATAATGATGGTTTTCTGGTACTTGATCATGTAAGTACATTGCAACATCTGCAATTTGCTCTGGATATTGATCAAGTGAGACCATTTTTCCTTCTTGAAGCGCGCGAGTTGCAATGGGCATACCGCCAGGTGCTCTGCCGACACCAAGGTCAATACGATTTGGATAAAGCGCTTCTAAAACACGGAAATTCTCAGCAACTTTATACGGACTATAGTGTGGCAACATGACACCACCCGAACCGACTCTCATCCGCTCCGTTTTCGCTGCAATATGAGAAATAAGTATTTCTGGACTTGAGCCAGCAAGGCTTACAGAATTGTGATGTTCTGATACCCAAAAGCGTGTATATCCGAGTTTTTCAACTTCTTGCGCAAGCGTAACTGTATGTGAAAAAGCTTGGGCTGCCGTACTACCATCTGAAATAGGGGATTGGTCTAATACACTTAATTTGATCATAGAATATACCTCTCAATCTTAATGTACATCCTATTATATATTTACTTACGAAAAATGCGTAATGAAATGCTCAAAATAAAAAGTGGATAAATTACATATCCACTTTTAACGTGAAAATCCTCGTTCATAATGATTCATTTCGACTACATTTAGAATATATTCGTAGTTATCAATCTCAAGTTTTAGTTGTTCACGTTCTTTTTTAGATAGATGCATATTACTAAGTTTGGTATATAGCTGTTGTTTCTTTTCTTCTAAATACTTCTTTGTAGCATTGTAGTCGTAAGTTGGTTTCATTTTCAACCACTCCTTATTTGCTGTTGCTATATTATACGAAGCGTAAAGAGATGTGAGAGCGATCTCTTATGTATTTTTAGTGAATATTCAACTTGCTCTGTTGTTATGTTTATAGAAATTTATGAATAAAATGCACTAAACGACTAATGCCCATTTGATGAAGTAAGGGGTGGAATTGTGCAGAAAGATATAATGTATAACACGGAGATGGATGAAACGTTAAAAATTATAGATAAAGGATTAAAGAAGACGACGAGCCCGAAGCAAATTATTGTAGTAGGGGCCGGCATGGCTGGATTAGTTTCGGCATCTTTATTAAAAGCTGCGGGACATGAAGTGAAGATTTTTGAGGCAAACAACCGGGTAGGTGGCCGCATAGAGACAGTTAGAATGGAAGATACCGGTTTATATTTGGATGTAGGGGCGATGAGAATTCCGTATTCGCATACATTAACGATGGCATATATAAGAAAATTTGGGCTACAGGTAAGCCCTTTTATTAATAGGAATGAGACTGATATTATTTACGTAAACGGCCGAAAAACGACATTAAAACAATATGAAAAAGATCCAAATATATTAAAGTATCCTGTGGAAATGAATGAAGTTGGGAAAACGTCTGAGGAGCTATTATTGTTAGCGGTGCAGCCTATTATAAATTTTATTAAAAAGAACCCAGAGAAAAATTGGGATGTTGTAGTAAAGGATTTTGGGAGATACTCTACAGGGCAATTTTTAAAATATCACCCTTATCAATATAATACTTACTTTTCACCAGTAACAATTGAGATGATTGGCGTTTTGTTAGATTTAGAAGGTTTTTTAGAAAGGTCATTCGTTGAGACATTACGTTTTTTATACATTATGCAAGAGGAGAGCGGATTTTGTGAAATAATAGGCGGGAATGATAGATTGCCAAAATCTTTTTTACCACAATTAGAGGAAGATATTATATATAATCAAAAATTAATGAAGCTACATCAGCATGATAATGGTGTGACAGCTTTCTATCGAAACGAAGAAACGTTTGAATATAGTAGTATTACAGGGGACTTAGTTATTGTGACCATTCCGTTTTCAACAATGCGGTTTGTAGAAGTAGATCCATTTGATTCTATATCGCATGAGAAATGGAAAGCAATTCGTGAATTGCATTATATGCCTGCGACAAAAATAGGAATTCAATTTAAAAGTCGATTTTGGGAAGAACAAGGACAATTAGGTGGCAGAATTATAACGGATTTGCCAATTCGTTACGCCTATTATCCAAGCTATGGAATTGGAGGAAAGGGACCAGCAATGATGCTAGGAAGCTATACGTGGTCATATGATGCGTTGTTATGGGATGGATTATCAAAGGGAGATCGTATTTATTACACATTACAAAACTTAGCAACGATATTAGGTGGTCAAGTATATGATGAATTCTTATCTGGTATATCAAAAAGTTGGACGTTGGATCCATATGCACTTGGAGGGTTTGCTCTATTTCAGGCAGGTCAAGAATCAGAGTTGCAACCAGCGATTGTCAAACCAGAGGGAAGAATATTCTTTGCTGGAGACCATACAACGTTATATCACGGATGGATACAAGGGGCAATTGAATCTGGCGTTCGTGTTGCGGTAGATGTAAATGAATTAAATGTATAAAATTCAGAAATTTCTTTACTGTATAGTTTGAGATGGATATTATTATATATAAAAGAATTATAGGGAGTGTTGAAAGTGAATCCGTTATTATTCGATTTTCCTTCTGAATTTTATACTGAAAGGCTATTGATTCGAATGCCGAAACCGGGTGATGGTAAAGCTGTATACGATGCCATTCAAGCTTCTATGAAAGAATTAAAACCATGGATGGTTTTTGCACAAAAAGAGCAAACAGAGGAAGAAGTAGAAGTGAGCATTAGAAAGTCACATATTCAATTTTTACAGCGTGAGGATTTAAGGTTACTAGTATTTTCGAAAGAAACAGGCGAGTTTATCGCATCTAGCGGATTGCATCGTATTAATTGGGATATACCACAATTTGAAATCGGGTATTGGATTGATTCGAGGTTTAGTGGAAAGGGTTATATGGTCGAGGCTGCAAAGGGGATAAAAGATTATGCTTTTTCTGAACTGAAAGCAAACCGCGTAGAAATTCGTTGTGATGCTTTAAATAAGAAGAGTAGAGCGATCCCTGAAAAATTGGGCTTTAAATTAGAAGGTACGTTAGAAAGTGCGAGTGTTGCAGTAGATGGAAATGGATTAAGGGATATGTGTGTATTTGCGATGACTAGAAATACATATGAAAAAGAAGAGCTGTAGAGAAACGGCTCTTCTTTTTGTGCATTATGGTACAGGATGTCCGTTAGAGCTTTCGAAAATTGTAAACCATTGTTGACGGTCTAAGTTAACTTTTGTAGCAAGAGCGGCTGTTTTAACACGATCTAATTTACCTGAGCCGATGATTGGCAACATTTTAGCTGGATGTGCAAGTAACCAAGCATACATAACCGTATCGATACTAGAAACACCTAGCTCAGTAGCGACTTTTTGCACAGTTTCACGTACACGTACAGCACGTTCTGATTGACCAGTAAAGATTTCTCCGCCAGCAAGAGGTGACCAAATCATTGGATTGATTCGTTTTTCCTGACATAAATCAAGTGTTCCTTTTTCAAAATGCTCAAGTTGCAGAGCTGATACTTCAATTTGGTTCGTAATAAGCGGGAAATCTAAGTATGAACTTAACATATTGAATTGGGAAGGTAAAAAGTTAGATACACCAAAATGACGAACTTTTCCTTCTTGTCTTAAGCGAGAGAACGCTTCTGCCACCTCATTTGGATCCATGAAAGGATCAGGACGATGGATAAGTAATACGTCAATATAATCTGTATGTAAATTTTTAAGTGAAGCTTCTGCGCTTTGAATAATATGTTCTGCACTAGTGTTGTAGTGAGCAACATAACGCTCTGGAAATTTCGGTGATGGGGGAGCGATTCCAGATTTTGTGATGATTTGCATGTTTTCGCGTAAGGAAGGCTTTAGTTGTAATGCCTCTCCGAACAGTCCTTCACACGTATAACCGCCATAAATATCAGCGTGATCAAAAGTAGTAATTCCCATATCCATACAATCTTCAATGAAAGAAAGTAACTCTTGTTTCGTCATATTCCATTCTGCTAAACGCCAAAACCCTTGAATAATACGAGAAAATTCTAGCGTTTCGGCCATTTGAACTCGTTCCATTATAAGTACCCCCCTGATGAATGATTATTATTTTGAAAAGGCTTTCTTACTACATATTATTATATAGTTTGAGGGGCGTACAAACAATAAATATGTTTTGCTATAAAAACGATTTTTTCTATGTGCTATAATGTAGAAACATATAGCTATAAGGAGATGTAAGGCATGATTCCAGTAACAATATTAACTGGTTTTCTTGGATCAGGGAAAACGACATTATTAAATCGTATTTTATCAGAGAATCACGGTCAGAAATTAGCGGTGATCGTAAATGAAATCGGGCAAATTGGTATTGATAATCAGTTGATTATGAATGTTGAAGAAGAAATTATGGAAATGACAAACGGCTGTTTGTGCTGTACTGTACGTGAGGATTTACTCGTTGCGTTAAAACAATTACTGGACGTAAAAGCAGAAGGGAAAATGGACTTTGATGGATTAGTAATTGAAACGACTGGTCTTGCAAATCCAGGTCCTATTATTCAAACATTCTTTTTAGATCCTGTTATTCAATCTGCATACCAAATTAACGGTGTTGTAACAGTAGTAGACAGTTATCATATACATAAACATTTTGAAAAAGGGCTAGAAGCAAAAGAACAAATTGCATTTGCTGATGTTGTATTAGTGAATAAGTTAGATTTAATTGAAGAGAGTGAAAAAGAAAATCTCTTACATGAACTTCAAGGAATAAACCCGACTGCAAAGTTAATTCAGTCGACTAATTGTGATGTGGATATTCCATCGTTACTACAAATTCAAACGTTTAAAACGAAAGATACGTTACAAATTTATCCTCATACAGAGCATAATCATTTAGAAGGTGTAAAATCGTTTGTACTACGCGAAGAGCGTCCGTTAGATTTACAAAAACTAAATGAGTGGATGTCAGCTGTCGTTCAAGAACTAGGAGAATATTTATATCGCTACAAAGGAATTTTATCGATTGATGGAGTGGATAAACGTATCGTTTTCCAAGGCGTACATACGTTATTTGCTGCTTCGTATGATAGAGAGTGGCAAGAGGGCGAAGATCGAGTAAGTGAAGTTGTTTTCATCGGAAAAGATATTAATAAAGAATGGTTCCAAGCACATTTTGAGGAGTGTGTGAAATAAGTCTGCGCATATTGCAGGCTTATTTTTGGATTAACTAAGCACTTTGTAGAAAAATGCTAGATTGCAAAAAATGAAGGATAATAAAAAAGCCTGTTTTCACAGGCTTGTATGTTCATCTAAAAGTAACTCCATTACAACACCTACAACAGGGCCTTCATCATCAATATCGCCATTTAAACGGAATCCAAATGATTCATATAATCCCATTGCAAGTTTGTTATCTGGATGTAAACTTAAATAAATTGTTTTACATTCAAATTTATTTTGTAAGAATTGAATGAGCAAGCGAAGGAAACGTTTTGCGTATCCTTTTCCTTGATATTGTTGGTCAATCATAAAGCGATCTAACCATACGCTTTTACGTTTTTCACAATACCATCCATACATTGCATATCCTACAAGTGTTTCTCCATCATATAAACCTACTGACGTTCCGTTTCCCTCATATAATGATTCTGCTAAAGAAAACGCATTGCTTTCAATAAATTGCTGCTGGTCTTTTGCGACGTTTAAAGCAGCTACCGAACGCCAATTTTTTTCTGTTACTTCACAAATGTGAAGAGTCATAATTCCAACTCACCTTCTAAAATGATATAGCTTGAAAGCTAATATGGATAATTTTACTTGTTATTTTGGTCAAGTCAAGCAGAAACACATAAAAAAGAAGGGGTTGTCCCCAAAGTAGCTGAATAGCTACTTTGGGGACAACCTCTTTAATGTTTATGCTTCATTATGCTAATAAGAGCATCTCCATTAGTGAGCTCAATATTTTAATTCACTGCACATTGAGCTCGTTGAAGGGCACTTGGTTTTGTATTGTCTGCTGTATGTAATATCCTACAGGAGAAATTCTGGATTGTGTTTTTAGTAACAAATTGATCCTTATATTTATCAATTTGGATAGCTAGTTAAAATAAAGATGCTGGTTTAGGATTTGCTATTGTTACAAAATAGGTAAGGATTATAAAAGCAGAACCCTTATAAGGTTCTGCTTTTATTTGGTGTAATTAATTGTCTATATCTAGTGTAAATCCCCATATAGGTTTTTTTTCTTCAATTAACTCAACATCTGTCCTATTTACTTCCATATGAAATTCCCCACGACCTGGTACAGACATATTTAGTTCGTGTCCTACCTGTGGGTTATTTGTAGCAATAACTACTTTGAATTCGCTTGCAGTTAGTACTCCAAAATTATGTCCTTTATATTTTGCGAATAATGTAACATTATAGGCAGCATCTAAATCTGACTTTTTAACTTGTTTTATCAATAGATTATTATCCCACGCATGAGGTATAAATCCATTTTTTAACTCCGCAATGTCTCTTGAAACAATATTAATGAATTCACCATCTTCTTTACCTAAAGAATACTCTTTGCCTTGATAGATCCCATATAAACCTTTTCTAATCACAAAAAACAACCTCCATTATTTATTTTTGGTAGCAGGTATAAATCTATCTAAATCACTACTAAATACTCCTACCAATGTCTCTTCTCCATTTATTACAGTATAAATCTCGGCACCATCACTAGGTGACATATATTGCCCCCATGCTGTTTCGTATTCTGGAATAATGTGTCCGTTTTCGGCAGCTGTAAAACCATTTCCTGTTTGAGGAAATGTAACATACTCATTCGGTTTTACATTTAAAGAATCTCCAAACGATTCAGCGTAAGGAATTTTCATTTTATCAACTTGATTTGTTTTAAATCTAATAGTTGCGTAATCACTAGTTGTAGTGTAAGGTGTTCCTTCATAATCTAAGCGTAGTGATTCATATACATCCTTAGGGGAGTGAATTTGTTTCACATCTTCCATTTTAGCTACACAACCTCCTACGGAATTAAAATATTCAGTTTCCTTCAGGTAATTTTCGACACTGTCCAAACTAATTACTTTTTGTAATAATGTATCTTGATTTGGTGCTGGAACAGAATCTCGTATTTTTTTCATAATTTGGATTTCTTCAGCATTCAATTCAGTGTAATGTTTCACTTTAAGGTTATGGAATTGTTCGTTTGATATATTTGCCTCTTTTAAAACATTATCTATTTGCGAAGCAAATCCCTCGCCTATATGTTCCGATAAATTTTCACGGTTAAAACTTGGAGTAACCTCTACAGCTTTTGGAGTAGTACCTATATTACCTTCACCTTTAGCAAACTGGTAGGTTGAAAGTTTTTCTTCAGCTTGTCTAAAAGCAGCACTATCAAATACAGATCTACCACCATTACCGCCTGCGAAAGCCAAATTATCGCCTTTATTAAATAATTGTCCAGCTTTTGAGATACCTTGAGAGAATTTAGCCCCTTGTGCTAGTTTTGCAGCCTTACTAACCCCTTTATCTCCAAGAAGACCTAATCCAATTTGTGTTAAAGCATAAGATCCCCATCTCGCACGGGTCTCTGCATCACCATTTATTACATCTTTATTAAAAGAGTCGGATAATGCATTCCACATAGCAGGTAAAGCTTCATCTAAATGGGTGACAGTGTAGCCCATGCCTTTCCAAGTTTCCCAGTCACCTAATGCTTTTATACCGTCAATTGTATCTCCAACAGCATCTCCCGCACCATCTACTATACCATCCCATACTTTTCCTAAGAAAGATTTTTCAGGTGCTTTACTAGACTTAGTCGTTTTTTTGGATGTTACATCTTCACTATCTGCAACGCGGAATTTCTCAGCAATTCTCTTTAATTCTTCTTCAACATGTACAAGCGCATTAATAGCTGTGAATGCGGATGGTCTCGCATTGTTAAACATTTGAATGAAGTTTTGATTTGATGCGCCTGTCCATTGAAAACACATGTAATCAATTTGATTGCATAAGTTATTATGTATGGATTCTAATGCGTGCTTTGTATCGTTTGCCCGTTTTGCAACTCGTTCCAATTCTTCGGGCGTTACTTTTATTTGAACCATTTTTTTCCTCCCTTTCCCGATTAAAATTATGAGGTAAGGAAGGGGAAATGTAAATACTTAATATTAAGAAAAAATAGCTATATTATATGAAAAAATTATGGATGAATCTAATGTAAATGTGAAGTGGATATAGAGTTTTTATGAGCATGAAAAGATGTAGTTTCAATTGAAACTACATCTCTAAAATGAACTACTCTTGATTCTTAAAGATTTTCTCATCCATATTAAAGTTAAAATAAAAAACTGTCTCCAAAAGGTCTTATTTAAAGACCTTTTGAGACAGCCTCTTCTTATTAAAAATTGGTTAGTTAGTAGCTTCTTTCAATGTGTTTACGTTTTCTTCCATTAAAGTGAAGTAATCTTTATTATTTTTCGCATCGTCTTCAGAAATAGTAGCTAAGTGATTTAAGCGTAAAATCTTTGTACCTGTTTCTTTTTGAATAACGGATGCTACTTTTGGAGTAGAAAATGTTTCAAATAAAATATATTTTAGATTATGTTCTTTTACTGTTTTTGTAATGTCAGCAAGTTGTTTTTGAGATGGTTCATCAGAAGCTGAAATACCGGCGATAGCAATTTGTTTCAGGCCATAGCGTTGTTCCCAGTATCCATAAGCCGCATGAGAAACTAAAATATCTTTCGTTTTTGCATTCGCAACTGCTGCTTTAAACTGATCATCTAAATCAGTAAATTTTGTTTGAAGTGCTGCGAAGTTTTTTTCGAACTCTTGTTTATGGTCAGGTTGTAATGCTACAAGTGCATTTTTAATTTTTTCTGCCTGTTTCATTGCTAGAGTAGGGTCTAACCAAATGTGTGGGTCTTTATCGTGATGATGTTCATCCTCTTTATGGCCGTCTCCGTGATCATGATGCTCTTCTTCAGTAGAAGTACGCAGTTCAATACCTTTTGATGCATTTACAATTTTAACGTTTTCTTTTTGTAATGTTTTTTCCATTTTTTCAGCAAATGGTTCTAATTCAGCGCCGTTATAAACGAATAAATCGGCTTTTGCAACTTGTACTGTTTGTTTCTGACTTGGTTCAAATGTATGAGAATCTGCACCAGGTGGGTAAATTGCTTCAACAGTTACATAGTCACCACCAATTTTTTTTGCAAAATCTGCAAGAGGAAAAATAGTTGTATAAACAGTTAGCTTTCCGTCTTTCTTGGCATTACCTTCTTTTGTATTTGAGCAGCCAGTAAAAATTAAAGTGAAAATAAGTAAGAATGAAAGTATAGTCAATCTTTTAGGCATGAAGTTCTCCTCTTTTCTTTTTTTACGGATATATTTTCCCCAATTATAGAAGAAAAATATCATTTTAATACAAAACGGAATAATTACGTTTTAGTTTGCGAACTTAGTATAATACATCTTTTATAAAGTTGCAATAAATAATAATCATTCCGATTTGATTTTGTTATAAAGTTGTCAAATATAGATGTGTTATTTTTGCAAATACATGCATATGTGACAACGCAGTGTTCATATATATGAAAGGAGGGTATAGAGGGGGATGAGTGTTTGGGTTACTTAATGGAAGCTATTTTATTGATATTAGCGGTAGTACTACCATTAGCCTTAGTCTTGATTTTTTTAAGAAGATTAATAAGTAATTTAGGAGATGCATCAACCGTAACAAAATTACGAGAGAAAGATGAGAAAAAAGAGTGAGTAAAGCACTATGCGTACGCATAGTGCTTTACTTGTGGTAAAATGAGAGAAGGAAACTCCTAAAAGTTGTATGTTACTAAAGGAGAGAAAAGTAAAATAAGAGGTATATGCATATATGAATAAGCGAACAGCGTTAGTACTTGGTGCAAGTGGTTTAGTTGGGCAAGAGATAACGCGTCTATTACTTGAATCAGATTACTACGATTCGGTTACTATTTTTGTAAGAGAACCAATGCAATGGCAACATGAAAAGTTACAGCAAAAGCAAGTAGATTATTTGGCATTAGAGGAATATAAAGAGTTCTTTGCTGTAGATGACGTATTTAGTTGTCTAGGAACAACAATCAAAAAAGCAAAAACGAAAGCTAATTTCAAAAAGGTAGATTATGAATATACGTTACGAGCGGCTTGTTTAGCTGAAAAACAAGGTGTGCAAAATTTCCTTGTTGTGTCCTCAATGGGAGCGAATCCTAAATCGTTTTTCTTTTATTCACAAGTGAAAGGAAGAATGGAAGAGGAATTGCAAAAGTTAGTAATCGGTGGTATTCACATTTTTAGGCCATCTTTATTAGTAGGAAATCGACAAGAATTTCGCTTTGGTGAACGAATGGCGGAAAAATTATCTCGTATGATTCCTTTTATATTTAAAGGAGCCTTCAAAAAGTATAAACCAATTTCAGCTAAAGATGTGGCAAAAGGGATGTATATAACTGCATTGCGAGAAGAATCAGGTATCCACATTTATAATTCGAATGAAATTACAACGATAGAATAAATAAAACCGAGAAGAAAAGCTTCTCGGTTTTATTTATTGGTACTGATTTTCCCAGGCGCTCGCTCGTATTGATACGGTTCTTCTAACTCAAAGCCAAGTTCATTGGCGGCTATTCGTGGGAAGTAAGGATTGCGAAGTAACTCACGTCCGATAAAAATTAAATCTGCTTCGTTATTATTTAAAATTTGCTCTGCTTGTGCCCCAGTCGTAATCAATCCCACTGCACCAGTTGCAATGTTAGCATGTTCTTTAATATGTTTAGCATATTGTACTTGATACCCAGGATAAACATCGATGCGTGCAGGTACAACAGCCCCAGAGCTACAATCGATTAAATCTACTCCTTGTTCTTTCATCCATTTCGTATACTGAACATAATCTTGAACTGTTAACCCGTCAGGATGATAATCATTTGCTGAAATACGAACAAATAACGGTCCGTTCCAAACTTCATTTATGGAGTCAATGATTTCGCGTAAGAAACGATAGCGGTTTTCAGGTGAACCACCATATTCATCAGTCCGCTTATTGGTAAGTGGAGAAAGAAATTCATTAATAAGATAACCGTGAGCACCGTGTATTTCAATAACGTCAAATCCAGCTTGTTTGGATCGTACTGCAGCTTGCTGAAAAGCTAATACAGTATCTTTAATTTGGTGTTTGCTCATCTCTATTGGCATTTTCATTGTTTCATTAAATGGAATGGCTGAAGGAGCTAACGCATCTGTTTCTAATTCTGCTTTTCTTCCAGCGTGAGCGAGTTGGATGGCAGCTTTTGCACCATTATCGTGTATAAAAGTTGTCGTTTTATGTAAGCCTTCAATTAAACTGTCATCCCAAATGCCTAAGTCTTTATTTGAAATTCGACCTTCAGGTAACACGGCTGTCGCTTCAATTATAACTAAACCAACTTGACCGGCAGCTCTTGTTCCATAATGAATGAGATGGAAATTTGTTACTTGGCCATCCCCGTTTTCCGATGAATACATGCACATAGGTGACATAACAATCCGGTTTTTTAATGTAACATCCTTAATTGTATAAGGTGAAAAAAGTTTGTAATTCATCCAATAGCCTCCTAGATTGAATTTTCTTACATTGTATCATTCTCATTTTTGTTTCTCGAATAAAACGCTTATACGAAAAATTTTGTCTATTCGTGTTACAATAATGAATATGAATTGAATTGGAGGATGACATATGTACCAAGCTTATTATGAAAGTGAATTAGGCTTGCTAGAAATTACAGCGAACGATAAAGGAATTACGTCTGTTATATTTGTTGATGAGAGACAAGAAGAACATATAAATGAAATGATAGATCAATGTATAAATGAGCTAGATGAATATTTTAAGGGGAATAGAAAAGAGTTCACAGTCCCGTTGTCTGCTGAGGGAACAGCATTTCAAAAAAAAGTATGGGATGCGCTCTATACGATTCCTTATGGCGTAAGTGCTTCATATTTAGATATTGCAGAGAAAGTCGGAAATACGAAAGCTGTACGAGCCATAGGAGGAGCAAATAGTCGCAATCCGATTTCAATAATCGTTCCGTGTCATCGTGTAATAGGAAAGAGCGGGAAACTTGTTGGGTATGCGGGCGGTTTATGGAGGAAAGAGTGGTTATTAAAACACGAAGGTATTTTGAAATGACGTATGGATGGGAAGAGGGATTGTTTTGAAATGTATAAATTGTGGGCAACTTTGCGAGGGAAATCAGTTAAATTGTGAAAGTTGTCAGCGGACTTTGCATACTGAACAGAGTGAAGGAAGTTCGCTAATAGACAAGGAATTAGAAGTATATGTAGGGAGACAATATCCGTATTACAAAAGGAAATGGGAGCTTGAGGAAAAGCGGATTGCTAGGTGGAGCTGGAATGGTTGGGCAGCTATTTTCAATGTAGGTTGGCTCGGATATCGTAAGTATTATTTACCTGCAGCTTTATTTGTATCGTTATTATTAGCGTGTGATGCGTTTTCTTATTATATGGGCTTCAACGTAGCATTGCCGATCATTAATATGGTGCCTCTTACGTTTCTATTACTCGTTTTTATTTTATTTGGAATGGCGATTTTTGCGAATGGATTATATTATCAATTTGCAGAAAGGCGTATATATCGAATAAAAGCACGAGAAATTCAAGATGAATCGGTTGAAAAGTACCTCATTCGTGATAGTGGTGGAACGAGTAAAATGGGAGCAACAATTGTTACGATTTTAGCGGTTGCTAGTATTTTTATCAGCCATTTCTTTTTCCCGACTGATCGAGATATTATTCAAAAAGTTCGTACAAGCTCGCTATATGAATATCCATTCTTTTCAATTGGTGAATCGTTTGAAAATTATTTTAGAAATCCGGGTTGGGCATATTATCGTGGCACTGAAGGATTAGAATTGGTAGAGTTCCAAGGGGATAGTCCGGATATGTCGAAGAAAAAGGTTACGATCCAATTTGTTGTTGATTATAAATTGGGTGAGATCGAGCCATACTCACTTATGATTAATGGCGAATCTAAAAATGAGGAAGAATTTTTAAAGATAATGGACGAAATATTTAAAGTTCAAAATCCATTTGACATAGAGGATGGATTACAAGTAAAAGAAATAGAAAAAGAAGTGGATAGTAGAGCTCTCTATCCGCTTCTTTTTTTGTATATACGAAAATAATATTTGAAATAATCTGAATCTTTTGTATAATAATATGTATTATACTGGCTTTCATTTATCCCGCTTTAATGGGCAGTAAGACCCCCACCTCAAAATTCAGTGAAAGTAAAGAAGTTAGGTGGGGGGGCAACTGCCCATAAAAGCCCGATTGGTTCAACTAATAATCAGTGGGGGATGAAGAACCCCCCCACTGATTAAAGTTTCACTTTATACATATAGATTGGGGGAAGGAACAATGAAGAGAAAGGCAACAACGATTGCTGCAGTTGCATTATCGACTAGCGTATTAGTTGCAGGTTGCGGAAATGGGGAGAAGGCATCTACAACGAAGAAAGAAGCAGGTAAGGGGGTAGCAGATAAGCAAGTATTAAACTTACTAGAAACAGCAGAAATTCCTTCAATGGATACGTCAAAATCAACAGACTCTGTATCATTCCGTGCCTTTGTAAATGCAATGGAAGGATTATATCGCTTGGATAAGGATAATAAACCAACTCCAGGTATGGCAAAAGACGTGAAAATTAGTGAAGATAAAAAGACATATACATTTGAATTACGTGATGCGAAATGGTCAAATGGTGATCCAGTTCGAGCACAAGATTTTGTATATGCATGGCAACGTACATTAGATAAAGCAACGGCAGCTGAGTATGCATTTATTTTATTTGATGTGAAAAATGCACAGAAAGTAAATAAAGGAGAGTTACCGTTAGATCAATTAGGAGTGAAAGCGAAGGATGATAAAACGTTAGTAGTAGAATTAGAACAACCAGCACCATATTTCCTTGAGCTTACTTCATTCCCAACATTCTTCCCTTTAAATGAAAAATATGTGAAAGAACAAGGAGATAAATACGGATTAGAAGCAGATAAATTATTATATAATGGACCGTTTACGATGAGTGAATGGAAACATGAAAGAAGTTATCAGTTAAAGAAAAACCCTAATTATTGGGATAAAGATACTGTGAAGTTAGAAGAAATTAATGTGAATATTGTGAAGGAAACAAGCACAGGAGTAAATTTATATGATAGTGATCAAGCGGACCGTGTTATTTTAACTTCTGAATTTGTTGATAAATATAAAAAGAATAAGCCAGATGAATTTAAAACGAAGTT
Source organism: Bacillus cereus group sp. BfR-BA-01408 (assembly GCF_022663305.1). Lineage (NCBI taxonomy): Bacteria > Bacillati > Bacillota > Bacilli > Caryophanales > Bacillaceae > Bacillus > Bacillus cereus group sp. BfR-BA-01408. The sequence goes on from NZ_JAKUFF010000001.1 coordinate 169,194, forward strand.
AGATCCACGTATGTATTTCTTACGATTTAACCAAAAAAATGCAACGTTTAAAAATCAAAAAGTTCGTGAAGCAATTGACCTAGCATATGATAAAAAAGGAATTGCAAATGTTATTTTAAATGACGGATCATTGCCAGCATATTTCTTAGTACCTGAAAAATTTACGACAGGACCAGATGGGAAAGATTTCCGTACTGTAAATAAAAATTTCCGTGACAGTAAAGATAATGCAGCAAAAGCGAAAAAGTTATGGGAAGAAGCAAAGAAAGAACTTGGCCAAGATACAATTACAGTCGAATTACTAAATGATGATAACGGTAGTCGTAAAAAAGTAGGAGACTTTATTAAAGAAGAGTTAGAGAAAAATTTACCTGGTATTAAAGTGAATTTAAAACAACAGCCATATAAACAGAAGTTAGATTTAGAAAAGAAATTTGAATATGAATTCTCTTTATCTGCATGGAGTCCAGACTATCCAGATCCAATGACTTATATTGATATGTTTGTTACTGGAAGCTCATTTAATGAAATGGATTATTCTAATCCGAAGTATGATGAGTTAGTAGCGAAGTCAAAAGGAGAACTATTAAAAGATGATAAAGCACGCTGGAATGCACTTGCAGAAGCGGAAAAAATCTTAATTGGTCAAGATGCTGCCATTTCTCCTACGTATCAACAAAGTACAGCATATTTAGAGAAACCGTACGTAAAAGGTATTGCGAATCATACGTTTGGTGGGGACTTCAGTTATAAGTGGGCATATATTACAAAAAAATAGTATAATAAAAGATGAGTGAATTTTCGCTCATCTTTTATTTGTATAGGAGGAATTATAGTTGTTAAACGGAATCAATCATCTTTGTTTTTCAGTATCTAATCTAGAAGATTCTATTGAATTTTACGAAAAAGTATTGGAAGGAGAATTATTAGTTAGAGGAAGAAAACTTGCATATTTTAATATATGTGGAGTATGGGTAGCACTTAATGAAGAAATACATATTCCGAGAAATGAGATTTATCAATCTTATACACATATTGCGTTTTCTGTTGAACAGAAAGACTTTGAAAGTCTACTGCAGCGATTAGAAGAAAATGATGTTCATATTTTAAAAGGAAGAGAACGTGATGTAAGGGATTGTGAATCTATCTATTTTGTTGACCCAGACGGGCATAAGTTTGAATTTCATTCAGGGACATTGCAAGACAGACTTAATTATTATAGGGAAGATAAACCTCATATGACATTTTACTAAGGAGGAAAAGAAGTTGCATGCGCTAGTAATTGGTGGAACAGGAATGCTAAAGAGGGTGTCTATGTGGCTTTGTGAGCAAGAGTTTCATGTTTCTATTATTGGAAGAGATGAAGTGAAATTAGAAAATGTTAAACGAGAGAGTGCTATACCAGAAAATATCACATGCCTTCCGTTAGATTATCATAATGATGACGATGTAAAGGTAGCTATTAAAAGCACAATTGAGCGGAATGGCCCAATAACATTAGTTGTCGCATGGATACACTCAAGTGCAAAAGATGCGTTATCACTTATTTGTAGAGAATTAGACTTGTCGTCTGAAACATACGAAGTTTTTCATATTTTAGGCAATAAAGCGTCGAGAATAGCCTCACAAAAAATAGGCGGTACGCGATGTAGCTATCATAGAATAATTTTAGGTTTTATATTAGAAGATACATACGCAAGATGGCTTACTCATGAAGAAATATCGGATGGGGTAATAAAAGGAATTGAAAGTAAATGTAATGAATGGATTGTAGGACGAGTAGAACCGTGGGAATTGCGGCCAACATGGTAAGGGGGAATTGAAGTGAAGACAACAGTATATGTAACAAGGCATGGTGAAACGGAATGGAATGTAGCGAAGCGAATGCAAGGACGGAAAAATTCTGCTTTAACTGAAAATGGTATACTGCAAGCTAAGCAATTAGGAGAGCGAATGAAAAATTTATCTATTCATGCGATCTATAGTAGTCCGAGTGAAAGAACCCTTCATACTGCAGAGTTAATAAAGGGAGAACGTGATATACCGATAATCGCGGATGAGCATTTCTATGAAATTAGCATGGGTATATGGGAAGGACAGACCATTGATGATATAGAAAGGCAATACCCAGACGACATACAGTTATTTTGGTATGAACCACATCTTTTTCAGTCAACATCAGGAGAAAATTTTGAGGCTGTTCATAAAAGGGTAATTGAGGGGATGCAGATTCTTTTAGAAAAGCATAAAGGAGAAAGTATATTAATTGTTTCTCATGCGGCAGCGGCAAAGCTACTTGTAGGACATTTTGCAGGTATTGAAATAGAAAATGTGTGGGATGATCCATTTATGCATAGTGCTAGTTTGAGTATTATAGAATTTGAAGAAGATAAAGGTGAAGTGAAGCAATTTGCAGATATAAGTCATTTTCAGTAAGCATACAAAAAAGGCCGTGAAAACGGCCTTTTTTGTATGAAAAACTAGCAATTGCGTTTTTTGTACCAGAAGTGATCGAATTTCTTGTTTTTGCAAGATGGGAATTTATGTCCGCCACCTTTGCAATCGTTCCATTTCTTTCCATCATCACACGAATCGTCGCAAGAGCCACCGTGTCCATTAGGGAAGAATTCGCATTTTTTACAGTAACATCGTTTTGTCCAGTAAAATTTCTTTTCAAAGCGTACACATTTTGTAACGAACGTACAATGCTTTCTGCGAGTGCGTTTTGTAACTAACACACATTCTTTTCTACGTGTTACTTTCGTAACGAACGTCCATTTTTGAACGCGAACACGCGTACATTTCGTAACAAATGTCCATTTTTTAACATGCGTACATTTTGTAACGAACGTACAATGTTTCACGCGAGTGCATTTTGTTGTAGGGCAGTTACAATCTTCGCTACAGTCTATTTTTGTAGTGCAATCATCATCGCAATCAAACGTACTTGGATCTTGATGTAAGAAATCTTCCATCCCCGCACTTTTGATTTCCTCAACAGCTTTTCTAATATCACGTTTCATAGAAATCCTCCTTATCATGTATTCAGGTGAAAAGGTATTCTTTTTCATTAACAGGATATGTATATAGGTATCTTTCTGAACAGGACAAGAGTGTAATTTTATATAAATGGTTGATAGCGGATGTATGGACAAGGCAAAGTGCATACATTGAATGAAGAGAACTGAGAAGGGATGTGAAAATATGCTACCTTCATATGATTTTTTTATTCATCCAATGAACCTAGTGGAATTGAAAAAAGACATTTGGTCAGACAGTCCAGTGCCAGCAAAATTAACTTATGGAAAAAAGAAGTATGACATTGATATCGTATATCGGGGTGCTCATATTCGTGAATTTGAGAAGAAATCTTATCATGTTATGTTTTATAAACCGAAAAAATTTCAAGGTGCGAAAGAGTTTCATTTAAATTCTGAGTTTATGGATCCGTCTCTCATACGAAATAAATTATCTTTAGACTTTTTTCATGATATTGGTGTACTTTCACCGAAATCACAACATGTGTTTATAAAAATTAATGGGCAAATTCAAGGTGTATATTTACAGTTAGAATCAGTGGATGAAAATTTTTTGAAAAATAGAGGATTACCGAGTGGTTCTATTTATTATGCGATAGATGATGATGCGAATTTTTCTTTAATGAGTGAGAGAGATAAAGATGTTAAGACCGAGCTTTTTGCAGGTTATGAATTTAAATATTCGAATGAAAATAGTGAAGAACAGCTGAGTGAATTTGTATTTCAAGCGAACGCTTTGTCAAGGGAATCTTATGAAAAAGAAATTGGAAAGTTTTTGCATGTAGACAAATATTTAAGGTGGTTAGCTGGCGTCATTTTTACGCAAAACTTTGATGGTTTTGTTCATAACTATGCACTATATCATAACGATGAAACGAACTTATTTGAAGTGATACCGTGGGATTATGATGCGACTTGGGGGCGAGATGTACAAGGGAGACCACTTAATCATGAGTATATTCGTATTCAAGGTTATAACACATTAAGTGCAAGATTGTTAGATATACCTATATTTAGAAAACAATACCGAAGTATTTTAGAAGAAATATTAGCAGAACAATTTACCGTTTCATTTATGATGCCGAAAGTAGAAAGTTTGTGTGAATCGATCCGTCCTTATTTACTACAAGATCCATATATGAAAGAAAAATTAGAAACATTTGATCAAGAAGCTGATATGATTGAGGAATATATAAATAAAAGAAGAAAGTATATACACGATCATTTACATGAATTGGATTAATTTTGAAAGAGATTGGAACATTATCAATCTCTTTTTTTGTATAATAAAGATGTATTGGTAGAATTGATGTAATATGTACTTAATAAAGAATGGGGATGTGGAAACATGACAGTAAAATGGATTGAGTGGGCAAAACAAATACAATCTATAGCTCAAGCGGGTTTAACGTATTCTAAGGATGTGTATGATATAGAACGTTTCCAACAATTACGGGATATTTCCATTTCGATGATGTCACATTACACTAAGACAGATTGGGAAGTTGTAGAGAAGTTATTTGCAAGCGAGACAGGCTATCAAACACCTAAAGTTGATATAAGAGCAGTCGTTTTTCAAAATGAAAAGTTATTATTTGTGAAAGAAAAAAGTGATGGGAAATGGGCATTGCCAGGTGGATGGGCTGATATCGGTTATACGCCGACAGAAGTAGCAGCAAAAGAGGTTTTAGAGGAGACAGGATATGAGGTAGATCATTTTAAGTTACTCGCTATATTTGATAAAGAAAAACATCAACCATCGCCTTCAGCAACGCATGTATATAAAATTTTTATTGGCTGTAAAATTATTGGTGGTGAAAAGAAAACTAGTATTGAAACAGATGATGTGGAGTTTTTTGGTGAGGATGAATTGCCTAATTTATCGATTGCTAGAAATACAGAAGAGCAAATTAAACAAATGTTTGCCTACATAAAAGAACCGCAGAAAGAAATAGTAATAGATTAATAATGCTTATGCCGATAATAATGTTGGAATGAAGATATTGGCAGAATGCAACCTTTATGTAATAATGGGATGGTATGTGAAGAAAAAAGGAGATAGAAAATAAAATGTTAGCAAGCATAATAGATCAGTTATTGCAGTTCTTTGCAAGCTTAGGTTATTTTGGGGTAGCGCTCGGTTTAATGATTGAAATTATCCCAAGTGAAATTGTACTTTCATATGCCGGTTTTTTAGTGGCAGAGGAGAAAATTAGTTTTGTTGGTGCTGTTATTGCAGGAACGATCGGTGGTACGCTAGCACAGATTTTTTTATACTGGCTTGGATACTACGGAGGACGTCCAGTTGTAGAGAAATATGGGAAATATCTGCTTATTAATAAACACCATTTAGACATAGCAGAAAATTGGTTTAAGCGTTACGGAGCAGGAGTAATCTTTTCGGCACGTTTTATCCCAGTCGTACGTCATGCAATTTCTATTCCAGCAGGATTAGCTAAGATGCCATTAAAACTATTCACACTGTATACAGTAGTTGCGATTATTCCGTGGTCAATACTATTTATATATTTAGGTGAAAAGCTTGGTGGAAATTGGCGACATATTAAAGAATATGCATCTGATTACACACATTACATAATTATAGGAGCGATTCTCTTTATTGCTCTATACTTCGGTTTAAAGTATTTCAAAAAGAAAAAAGCAGCGCGTTAAAGTCAATGATTTTTCATTGGCTTTTTTTACTTGTTTCGGTTCTAAAAAAAAAGAGTTGTCCATAATGTGTAATAATAAAGTGTAGCGGGGGAATGTGATGAAAGGGTCACCGTTTATACGTGGAACGATATTTTTAACAATGGCAACGATGATATCTAAAATGTTAGGGTTTATATATGTTATACCATTTACAGCTATGGTCGGTACGAGTGGGTACGTTTTATACACGTATGCTTATCGTCCATATACAATTATGCTCAGCATTGCGACGATGGGACTACCACTTGCAGTTTCAAAGATGGTATCAAAATATGATCAACTAAATGATTATCATACGGTTAAGAGAGTGCTGAAAAGTGGAATTGTTTTTATGTTTATAATGGGAATTATTTCGTGTTTTACGTTGTATATGCTAGCTCCGCATTTGGCTAAACTTGTAATCGATGGAAATGATCAAACGGGGAATAGTATAGCGGCGGTCACTACTAATATTCAAATTGTAAGTTTTGCGTTAATACTTGTACCAGTCATGAGTTTATTAAGGGGCTTTTTTCAAGGGTTCCAATCGATGGGGCCTTCTGCTCTAAGTGTAGTTGTAGAGCAATTTTTTCGGGTATTAACCATCTTGATAGGAAGCTTTGTCGTTATATATATTTTAAAAGCTTCTATCTCACTAGCTGTTGGTATTTCAACATTCGGTGCTTTTATGGGAGCGATAGGTGGACTAACTGTTTTAAGTGCGTATTACATAAGGAGGAGAAAGCACTTAAAGAAAAAAGAAATGGCAAGTATACCACAAACAACGAAATCTTTTTTCTCACTCTATAAGGAGCTCTTTACATATTCAATACCATTTGTTGTGGTTGGTTTAGCAATTCCGTTGTATCAGACGATTGACACATTTACAATTAATAAATTGCTTATACAAATGGGATATATGCAAGGAGAAGCAGAGAAGATTAATGCAATAATTGGACTTGTTCAGATGGTTGTACTTATCCCAGTTTCCGTTGCGACTGCTTTTAGTATGTCACTCGTACCTGAGATGACAAAAGCTTATACAGCAGGAAATGTGAAGTTGCTGTACAAACATTTTACGAGGACGAATCTATTAGTAGTAGGTATTACGGTACCAGCGGCGATTGGAATGATGATGTTAGCAAAACCGGTATATACTCTTTTATTCGGCGCCGGAAATGATCCAGAGATGGGAAGTATTATTTTACAGTATTACGCTCCTGCCTGTATACTATTTTCGCTTTTTACAGTAACAGCTGCGATGCTCCAAGGAATCAATCAGCAACAGAAAACGGTGCTAGGGTTAGTGATTGGCATTATTGTAAAGATAGTTTTAAATATTGTATTGCTTCCGTATTTCGATTATGTAAGTTTTATTATTTCAACATACGCTGGTTACACGATTTCAGTTGGCTTTAACTTGTGGATGCTTTCTAAATATGTTATAAAGGCAACATAAGCTTTTTAAGGCAGAGAGCGCTCTGTCTTTTTCTTTGTTTAAAATATTTTTCTTGTAAAAACGTTTTCAAAATAATTTTTCTATTGAAATTTAAACGTATGTTTCATATGCTGAGAATGGCGGTTCAAAAACTGTTATGTAAGAGAGGTAGATTCCTACATGTAAAAAGAATCGGGGTGATAGTATGTTAAATATTTATTTAACAGACCGAAACGGAAAACTACAAGAGATTGAGGAAATGCAAAAGGGTTGCTGGATTAATGTACTTCATCCAACGGAAGAAGAAATTCAATATCTAGTACAAACTTTAAATGTAGACTTAGATTTCATTAAAGACCCTTTAGATGATGAAGAACGTTCTCGTATTGAAAAGGAAGACAGTAATACTTTAATAATCGTGGATATTCCAACAGTTAGACATGATGAAGAAGGAAATTCGATTTATGACACGATTCCAATAGGTATGATTGTTATGCCAGATTGTTTTGTGACAATTTGTTTAGAGGAAAACCCAATATTTGAACGTTTTATTAATCAACGTATTAAAGAATTTTATACGTTTAAAAAGACACGATTTGCACTTCAGCTCTTATATACGATTTCTACTTATTATTTAAGATACTTAAAGCAAATTAACAGAAAAACAATTGATTTAGAGCATCAATTAAATCAGTCGATGAAAAATAAAGAGATTTTCACATTGCTAGGTCTTGAAAAAAGTTTAGTTTACTTTACAACATCATTAAAGGCGAATAAAATCGTAATTCAAAAGTTAATGCGTAACAGTACATTTTTAAAAATGTATGAAGACGATCAAGATTTATTAGAAGATGTATTAATTGAAAATAAACAGGCTATTGAAATGGCGGAAATATATAGTCACATTTTAAGTGGAATGATGAATACTTTTAGTTCCGTTATATCAAATAACTTAAATAGTGTTATGAAACTGTTAACGTCTATTACAATCATTTTATCGTTACCAACGATGGTTTCTAGTTTCTTTGGAATGAACGTAAAGGTTCCGTTTGAAGGGGAAGCGCACGGTTTTGTAATTGTACTTATAATATGTGTAACACTATCTTTCACATTAGCATTTGTTTTTTGGAAGAAACGTTACTTTTAACGATAAGAAAGCTGCTCTAGCATAGTTATATAACTGCGCTAGAGCAGCTTTTTTGCTATGAAATCGAAAGTTTTGAATAGAATATAGCTTATGAAATGTAATGTATATGATAGAGGGGAATTTCGTATAAGTCTTGTTCAATTAATGAAATAGGGTTAAAATTACATATTGTTAATGAAAAGTTGGAGGAAATACATCATGGAATTGTTTCAATTACCGAAAGCATTCCTGCAAATGAATACAATCTTTATCTCCATATTGATCGAAGCACTTCCTTTTGTGCTCATTGGTGTATTTATTTCAGGATTCATTCAAATGTTTGTTACAGAAGATATGGTAGCAAAATGGATGCCGAAAAACCGATTTCTGTCTGTTTTAATGGCTACTTTTTTAGGGATGATGTTTCCAGGCTGTGAATGTGGAATCGTTCCGATTGTAAGGCGATTAATCGGAAAAGGGGTTCCGCCATATGCCGGGATTGCATTTATGTTAACTGGACCAATCATTAATCCAGTCGTATTATTTGCAACATACGTTGCCTTTGGAAGTAGTATGCACATGGTATGGTATCGTTCTATTGTAGCGATTATCGTAGCAATTATCGTTGGAATTATATTATCATTTATGTTTAAAGAACATCAATTACGAGATGATCACTTCCCAGAAGTGAATCATAAGCGTCCATTACGTAAAAAAATGTGGGATGTATGTACGCATGCTGTTGAGGAATTTTTCTCAATGGGGAAATATTTAGTATTAGGTGCGTTAATTGCAGCAGCAGTTCAAACGTTCGTACAAACTTCAACACTTCTTGCTATAGGACAAGGGCCGTTTTCTTCGCCAGCTGTTATGATGGGACTTGCTTACATTTTATCACTTTGTTCAGAAGCAGATGCATTTATTGCTTCGTCATTCCAAAGTACATTTTCAACAGCGTCACTTGTCGCGTTCCTTGTATATGGACCGATGGTGGATATTAAAAATATGTTTATGATGCTTGCGACATTTAAAACAAAATTTGTAATTGTCGTTACAGTTACAGTTACACTTGTTGTTTATGCAAGCTCACTACTCATTTATGCGATGGGGTGGTAGGTTATGTTTCGAGCATATATATTATTAGGTTTTACAATCTTAATCGCGCAGCTTCATATTTCAGGTAATATTACGAAGTATATTAATATGAAGTATGCCTACTTATCAAAAACAGCAGCTATTATATTAGGTTTTTTAACTGTTGTTCAAATTATAATCGTTTTCCAAAAAGAACATCAAAAAGAAAGAGAACAGCATAATTGTGGTTGTGATCATAGCCATTGCGGACATGACCATTCAAAAGATGAAAACACATGGTGGAAAAAAGCATTTTCGTACACATTGTTTTGTTTTCCAATTGTCTCAGGTTTGTTTTTCCCGATTGCAACGTTAGATTCAGATATTGTTAAGGCGAAAGGATTTCATTTTCCTGTTGCGCAAGCAGAAAGTAAAGATCCATTTATGACAAGGCAATTTCTAAGACCTGACACGAGTATATATTACGGAAAAGAAGGATACCGTGGTGTAATGGAAAAAGGAAAGAAAGAGTTTGTTACGAAAGATAGTATTGCTTTAAAAGATGAAGATTTCTTAAAAGGGATGGAAACAATTTATAATTATCCTGGCGAGTTTACTGGGAAGAAATTATCTTTTAAAGGGTTTGTTTTCAAAGATGATTCTTCTAAAAAAGAACAATATTTCTTATTCCGTTTCGGTATTATACATTGTGTAGCGGATTCTGGTGTATATGGTATGTTAGTGAAAAAGCCAGAAGGGGTAGAATGGACCAATGATGATTGGATTCAAGTTGAAGGAGAAATATCAACGGAATTTTATCAGCCATTCCATGCGAATATTCCTGTTTTAGAAGTAACGAAATGGAATAAAGTTGAACAACCGAAAGAGCAATATGTATTTAGAGGAGCCGATTGATAACATCGGTTCTTTTTTATGGACTAAGAGTTCTGAATGTTGTTAATATTAAACGTGTAGTTCATTTAGTATAGTGATTATTGAGATATTAGGGATACATCATTAAAGGGGTGATAACAATGACAGAAGTAAAGGGGAAAACGGCCAATGAATCAAGGGTGTTCAAAACGAGCCGAGTATTTCCAACAGATTTAAATGATCATAATACGTTATTTGGTGGAAAGATATTAGCCGAGATGGATATGGTTGCTTCTATTTCAGCGACGAGGCATGCAAGAAAAGAATGCGTCACAGCATCTATGGATTGGGTAGATTTTTTACATCCTGTTCGTTCTACCGATTGTGTGAGTTATGAATCCTTTGTAATTTGGACGGGTAGAACGTCTATGGAAGTATTTGTGAAGGTAGTAGCAGAAGATTTAATTTCAGGTGAGAAGCGCATCGCAGCAACGTCATTTGTTACTTTTGTTGCACTTAGTAAGGAGAACAATCCAGTTCCAGTTCCTCGAGTAATTCCTGAAACAGAAGAAGAGAAAGAATTACATCGCATTGCTGTATTGCGTGCAGAACAACGTCATATACGTAAGGCGGAGAGTAAGAAAGTAGCCACATTACTAACTTTTTAAGTTGAATATTAAGTCGTTAAAGGTATTATAACGGACTGAAATGTTTTTCATATGAAAAGCGGACACCTAACAATAGGTGTCCGCTTTTATAGTTTTTTCATCCACATATCATATGACTGTAACTACTTAGCAGAAGCAAGCAGCACCGACGATGATTAAGAGGATAAATAATACGACTAATAGCGCGAATCCATTACCATGTGCGAAGCCCATTGTTATTTCCTCCTTTTATTTTAAGATACAACATACAATATGCAAATGAGCTATCGTTTGATATGGACATATATCATGCAATGACATATTTTCTTGAATGATATTGTATTAAAAAAGGGAAGATATAGAAATAACAGTAAGTGGAGAAAGGAAAATATCCATGAAACACTTTTTCGTTGTAATCCTTTGTGTAATAGGTGTATTCATTTGGATGAACATCGATGTGGAAATGGGGAAAAAAATGGCTAGTGAATATGAAGTAGGACAAGTTCGATTAGGTGAATTTCAACTGTATACGAACGGTGAAGAGTTATATACGAATTTATTTGAGGATATACGTAATGCGGAGAAGTACATATATATCCATTTTTATATTGTAGGTAAAGATGAAATAAGCAAAGAGTTTTTGCAGTTGCTCGAGAAAAAGGCATCTAGCGGAGTAGAAGTGAAATTGTCAGTCGATCGAATAGGTGGATATAAGCTGAAGAAAAAGACAATTCGTCAACTACAAAGCAACGGTGTCCAGTTTACGTTTAGTAAAAAACCTAAATTGAAACATTTATTCTATTCGTTGCATCAGCGAAACCATAGACGAATTGTTACGATAGACGGAAAAGTATCATATATCGGCGGCTTTAACATCGGAAAGGAATACCTTGGACAAGATCCGAAATTTGGCCCGTGGCGTGATTATCATGTGCGAGTCATTGGGAATGGTGCCACGGATATGGAAAGACAATTTGCTGCTGACTGGAAAGAAGATACAGGAGAAAAAATGCCTGTACATGAAAGTCTACCTGCAATTGGGAATGTAAAATATCAATATTTATTTTCAGATGGAAAAGGGTTATGGGAAAAATATGGAGCGCTTTTAAAGCAGGCTAAAAAGTCTTTAATTATTGCTACACCATATTTTGTACCAAGTAAAGAAATGATGAAAGAGTTAAAAGGTGCATTAAACCGCGGTGTCAATGTGAAAATTCTCGTACCATTTAAAAGTGATGCAGTATTGTTAAAACAAGCTGCCTACCCGTATTTGAGAGAGATGAACCATGCTGGAGCGGAGATTTATCAATATCGGAATGGTTTTTTTCACGGGAAAGTAACAATCATTGATGGAGAAATTGTTGATATAGGTACAGCGAATTTTGATAATAGAAGTTTTTATTTAAATTGTGAATCTAATTGTGTCGTATATGATAAAACAGTTGTTGCTGACGTATGGGATCGACTAAAAGAAGACTTCCATAAATCAAAAAGATTTTCGGAAGAAGATTTTGAGAAAATTAGTAAATGGGATTGGTTTTTAGCAAGAATAGCAAATGTTATAGCATCATATTTATAGCATATAGACAAAAAGTAGGGAGGCACTTTCATGGATTGTATGAAAGAATTGATGAGGTATAGTTATATGCTTATATATAAGGTTGGGGAGTATACAGGACAGGTAAGAGACGAAGAATTAAAGGAGCTATTACAGCATCATTTACCATATATGTTGCAAGCATATAATGAACAAGTGAATTTTCAAGAAGGAGAGAATGTACAGCATATAACTTGTGAACCAATTCCATTTCATTTTCATGAAATGGAAAAGGAAACTGATAGTAAATATACAGGTGATATTTATATTGCAACTTGTTATATTTCGCATTTGAAACGGTTAGCGTTAAAGTTTGCTCAAGTGGCAGTTGAAGTTGCAAATCCAGAATTTCGCTCGTTTTTAGAAAACTGCTTCCTGAAAATGAATCGTTATGCCTATAGTGTATGGCAATATGTCGTGAAGAAAGAGTATAAGATTAAACATGTATATGAAAAGGAGAAGTTTGCATAAGAAACTAAGGCGGAAAGATAGGCGCCTTAGTTTTTTACTTTTTGTGGAGAAAAAATGACTATATATATTATCAGAAAATTTACAAATATTTACCGTTTATTTACTATTTTTCAATCTTTCCTTTAAAAATAGAGAGTAATATGGGATTGTACATATTCTATCAAAAGGAGGAAACGCAAATGAACAAATGGGTTAAATCATTAACTGCTATGGCACTTGCAAGTTCTTTATTAATGGTAGGTTGTAGTAAAGGTGAGGACAAGAAGAAAGAAGACGATACAACAACACAACAAGAGGATAAAAAGGATAAAGAAACAAGTGGAACTGAGAAGTCTACGGATTCTAAAGAAAAGAAATAATGTAAGAATAGAGTTTCCTCTTTTATGTGAGGAAGCTTTTTTGTTGTAAATTGATTGAGATTATTGAAAAATAGAGAAAGAATGAAAGAGGGGGAAAACAAATGAAAGTATGCATATTGGGAGCAACAGGGCGAGTAGGTTCAAACATAATTAAATTAGCATTAAAAGATTCAGCAGAAGTGACTGCATTAGCGCGTGATTCAAGTAGAGTAGAAATAAACCATGAAAGATTACGAGTTATAGAAGGTAATGTATTAAATGAAAATGATATAAAGAAAGCGATAGAAGGAAGCGATATAGTAATTAGTGCACTTGGAACGGATCAAAATGGGACGTTAGCGAAGAGTATGCCACAAATTATAAAGAAAATGGAAGAAGAAGGAGTTCGTAAAATCATTACAATAGGAACAGCCGGTATTTTACAAGCAAGAACAAATCTAAATTTATATCGTTTTCAATCAACGGAATCAAAGAGAAAGTCGACAACAGCAGCAGAAGATCATTTAGCTGCATATAAGATACTTAGTAGTAGTAATTTATGCTGGACGGTCGTTTGTCCGACGCATTTAATTGACGGTGATGTGACAGGTATATATCGAACTGAAAAAGATGTATTACCAGAAGGAGGAGCAAAAATAACAGTTGGTGATACAGCGCAATTTACGTGGAATCTATGTAGTAAAAACAAATATGAGAATAGCCGAGTAGGTATTTCCTATTAAAAAACCATCCCGCAATTGGGATGGTTAAAAGACGATATAACATACAAATATGATAATCATAATGATTTGGAGAATGGCTTTCGCTACTGTGCTGCTTAAAAAACCAACTACAGTAGCAACTCCTACTAGAAAGGCGTCTTTTGGCGCCTTTTTATGCATGAGTTCTGTAATAAATACAGATAAGAACGGTATGATAATTAAACCGAATGGTGGGAAGAAGAAAGATCCGACAATGATAGAAATCATACCGACACGTTCTCCCCATTTAGAACTTCCATATTTTTTTAAGAAATATCCATTTGCAATAAAATCAGCAACGAAAATGAATAGTGTGAAAATGACTTGAATAATCCAAAAGGAAGTTGTTAGTTCTCCACCATTTATACCGAAATGGTAAATGAAATATCCAGCCCAGACAGCGAGGATGCCTGGAATGATAGGGTAAATAAAGGCAAGAAATGAAACAATAAAACAGGCAATGATACAGATTGTTAATAATACTGTCACTTTATAGCTCCTTCTTCGTGTCTAATTTATGTACCGCAATTTTTTTCACTTGATGTCCATCAAGTTCTAGTGCTTTAAACTGAAAACCGGCAAATTCAATGGAATAACCAGCCTCAATATTTAAGTCCACTGCTTGAGAGAGGAGCCAGCCTCCAATTGTATCTAAATCACTATCATCAATATGTAGGCCAAACATATCATTCACTTCAGAAATGAGCACCTTACCGTCTAAAACAGTAAGCTTCGGCGTACGCTTTTCAATCATAGGTGATTCATCCGCATCAAACTCATCTTGAATTTCTCCAATAATTTCTTCGAGAATATCTTCCATTGTTAAAAGTCCAGCCGTACCACCATATTCATCCATAACGATTGCCATCTGAACGCGATTCTTTTGTAGATGAACTAACGTTTTGCGAATTGGAACAGTTTCAAATACAGTTAGTACTGGATGTATGTAAGATTCAAGTGGCTTATGAATGCCTTTCGTTTGATCATGAAATACTTCTTTCGTATTGATCATACCGATAATATCATCTTTATCTTTTTCGATGATAGGGTAGCGTGTATACTTTTCAGTTGCGACGATATCCATATTTTCTTCTAACGTATTTTCAGTAGATAAGCAAATCATTTCTGTACGAGGGACCATAATTTCTTTCGCAACTCGATCATCAAATTCAAAAATATTATTTACATATTTATATTCGGCTTGATTTATTTCGCCGCTTTTGAAACTTTCACCTAAAATGAGTCGTAGTTCCTCTTCAGAATGGGCCAGTTCATTTTCTTTCGCAGGTTCTAAACCGAGTAGTTTTGTGAAAAAGATAGCCGTACTATTAAGTAACCAAATGAACGGGTACATAATTTTATCAAATAAAATAAGTGGTCGTGCAAACTTAAGTGTGATTGCCTCTGCTTTTTGAATTGCAAAAGACTTTGGAACTAATTCACCTAATACAACATGGAAAAATGTAATCACGCTAAAAGCGATAATAAAGGATAAAGTATTTGCCATTGTTCCAGTAATATTAATCTTTTCAAAGAGCGGTCGTAGTAAATGTTCCACAGTCGGTTCACCAAGCCAACCAAGCCCTAAAGAAGTAATTGTAATCCCGAGCTGACAAGCTGATAAATAAACATCTAAATTAGATATGACACTTCTTGCAGCTAAAGCTTGTTTATTGCCTTCATTTGCAAGCTGGTCAATTCGACTTTTTCGTACTTTTACAACAGCGAATTCTGATGCAACGAAAAAGCCGGAAATAAGGATAAGTACAATGATGAGAAAAATATTTAATATGTCCAAGTGTATTCTCTATTCCGTCGCTTGGAATAAAGATGTCACCTCCTGCAATTATGTTATACTTTTATAATAAATCCAAATGAAAAGAATAGTCAAAGAAAAAGGGTAAATATTGGTATGTTTCTGCAATGGTTTTTGAATTTGCTGTTATTTTGTCCGCTATACAAAAGGAATAACCCTCTACTTTCAGATTCTAGAGGGTTATTTCAAATTAAGGTTTTGGAATACTTCTCGTTAAAGCGTATGATTGTTGTTTAAAGTGGTTTGTCGTCCATAGCGTTTGAAGGAATGAGAGTATACAATACGGGATATACAAAAGTAATAAGCTAATTGTAACAATAATAGGTGCATTTCCGCCGAATTGAACGATAAATTGCAATAGTCCACTTGCGTGAAAAACGCATTCCATAAAAACGAATGAAAGAATAATGGAACCTAAAATAGATTTATGATTCGAAGTAAGCGCTAAAAACAATGTATCTACAAGGAAAGAAGCTTGTTTTATTTCATATTCATTTGTATTACTTAAGAAAGGAATCCATTTTTTTATTGCTTGCATAACGATAATCATGGAAGTACTACAAACGGTGATAAAAGATGAGTAGTAAGGAATCTTTATAAATTTTGTGATGTATAGGAGTAGTAATAAGACTGCGCATTGTAATAATACAGTACATAAAGAATAAGGAATCCATCTTAATAACGAAGCGAACTTTTTAACCGATTGAGGTGCTTTAAAAAATAAATGGCCAATCCCTAAGCTGATGAAGAATCCGATTGCAAGAGTAAAGGTAAAACGAACAATCGATAAAAAATATATTTCCCACATGTAAGGGAATAACGGTGTTGATTGATTAGCAGTATGTACCATCTGATTTGCTGAGAAAAAGATAGATTCGTGCATCCAATCAATCTTTGGAATTGTCATCGAAGAAAGTTGTGCGAAGTTATGGAAAATGCTTATAAAGCCGGTGATGTATGAGTATTTATGTGTAATGAATAAAGCTGGAATAGGACTAATGATAAATATAATGAGAACACCAACGATAAATTTATATATATGTGAGCGCAATAAAGACATGTAACCACCTACTCTTTGAATATTCAGAAAATTCTTATTCTTATTTTAGCTTTTTTCGGAGTAAGTTACAATATATTTTTCTTAAAGAAGTTTAGTATTGTAGTGGATAGAATTGAATGAAACGTGAATAAATTATGACAAGAAAATGAATAATTTTCAGAAAAATAAAATAAATTATTTATTTTTTTCTGAAAATATAATATAGTTATGGCACAGAAAGTATTTTAACATAAGGAGGCTGTTTATGAGGATTAAAGGGAATTATGTGCCGAAAAGGGAAGTTTTATTTTGCTCAAGTTCAATTACGATAGGGGAAGCGCTAGAGCATTTAAATAAAACTGGTTATCGTTGTGTACCAGTTTTAGATGAAAAAAAAGAGAAATATTTAGGGAATATATATAAAGTAGATATTTTAGAATATAAAGGTTCTCTGGAAGAAAATGTATTACGATTATTAAACGATAAAGAAGGATATGTCAGAGAAGATTCTTCGTTCTTTAAAGTATTTTTTACAATAAAAAAATTACCTTATTTATCAGTAGTTGATGAAAAAGGAGCCTTTCTTGGGATTTTAACGCATAAAAAGGTTTTTGAGCTATTAGAAGATGCCTGGGGCGTTCATTCTAGTAAATATTCTGTCATGATTGGGACACAAGATTATAATGGGGCTATTCAAAAATTATCGACAGTATTAAAAAAATATACAGGTATCCAAAGTTTAATGACTTTTGATAATGATGCCTTATTAGTTCGTAGAATTATGTTTACATTAGGAGAAGAGTTTAACGATGGGGAATTAGAGACGTTATTGAAAGATTTAGAAGATCACGGATTTAGAGTGGTTTATGTGGAAGAGATGAAAAATCCACGTGAAGTTGAAACGATAGAATAATATGCAAAAGCCGTCTAATTATGTTGGATGGCTTTTGTTATGTTACGTGTATAAAGTTATTTGAAAATAACGATAGGATAATAAGTGAGTCTGAAACAATATTTGTGCAAAAGAATAAAAAATGTAGATAATTTTGATTTTCAAAAAAGTCAATTTGAAAATATGTTTTTATTTTTCAACTAAATATGTTACTATATGTGTGATAAAAACAAAGAGGTCTGACAACTATACTCCACGCAATACCACTCTAATGATTTAAAAATTCAAAAAAATCAAAAAATAACAATTAGAGTAAAAATAAGGGGACTGGAGAAAATATGGAGAAAGACACTGCTTTGTAAGGGGCATATTTTATTAGCTTGAACAGAGAGGAGGATGCATAGCATATTGTGAAAATAGAGATAAACAATGAAAAAGTGCTATGCAAATGAAAAGCATGAAGGGACGTTTAAGGCCAGGTGATACGGTAGCAATTGGTTTAATGTTATTTGCACTATTTTTAGGAGCAGGAAATTTAATTTTCCCACCAGTTTTAGGACAACAAGCTGGAGAGAATGTTTGGGTTGCTACAATTGGATTCCTTGTAACGGGAGTCGGATTACCTCTATTAGCTGTAACAGCTGTCGCGTTTGTAGAGGGGGACTTGAAAGCGTTATCTTCTAGAGTTCACCCTATATTTGCGTTTGTTTTCCCATTGATTAGTTATTTAGCGATTGGACCTTTTTTCGCGATTCCGCGTACGGGAGCCGTTTCATTTGAAATGGGTATGAAGCCATTTTTATCAGAAGCATTAGTTTCCGAATGGTACATGCTATTTCTTTTCACTATAATTTTCTTCGGAATAACTTGGTATTTATCTTTAAATCCATCAAAATTAGTGGATTGGTTCGGGAAATTTCTTACACCGTTGTTAGTATTAATTGTTGCTGTAATTGTCGGAAAGGCAATTGTTGATCCGATTGGAGAACCAGCTGCACCGCTAGAGGCATACAAGGAAAATGCTTTCTTTGGTGGATTTATTCAAGGATATTTAACGATGGATGCAATTAGTGCGCTTGTATTTGGAATTGTAGTTGTACAAGTTATCCGCTCTAAAGGAATAAAAGAGAGTAATCAAATTGCAAAAATAACAGTAGTATCAGGTATTATCGCTGTACTTGGTTTAACGTTAATCTATTTATCACTTGCTTATCTTGGTTCAACAAGTACATCACTTGGGGTATCAGAGAATGGTGGACTTATTTTAACGAATGTTGTAAATGAGTTATATGGAACAAGTGGTAAAATTTTATTAGGACTTGTTATTGTACTTGCTTGTTTAACAACTTCTGTTGGATTAACATCAGCCTGTGCTGGCTTCTTTACAAACTTATTCCCAAAACTTTCGCATAAAACGATTGTAACAATGGTATGTGTATTTAGTTTAATTGTATCTAACCTAGGTTTAACACAATTAATCGCAGTTACTTTACCAGTATTAATGATCATTTATCCAGTTGCAATCGTATTAATTGTACTTTCTTACTTCCATAAATGGATTGGGAAGCGTAATACCATTTATATTGGAGCTATTTTAGGTGCGTTGTTAATTAGTTTCTTTAACGGTTTAGAAAGTGCGAAGATTAAAATTGACGCGATTTCTAACGTACTACAAATGTTACCATTATATAAAGAAGGAATAGGATGGTTAATCCCATCATGTATTGGCGGGATCCTCGGTTTCTTCTTCTATAAATCAAATGAATCAAGTGAACTACAAAAGAAAGGTGCTTAGGCGCCTTTCTTTTTTTAAAGGGGATTTTTTTGTTTTGTCTAAGTAATAAATGAAAGGAGTGATAAAATGGCTAATTTTGAAGATTTTTTAACTTTGGATTTACGGATTGGGACTGTAACACATGCAGAGGAATTTAAAGAAGCGAGAGTTCCAGCGATTAAACTAGAAATTGATTTTGGAGAGCTTGGAATGAAGCAGTCAAGTGCTCAAATTACGAAGAGATATACCCCAGAAGATTTAATCGGTCAGCAAATCGTTGCTGTTGTAAATTTTCCGCCAAAGCGTGTAGCGGGATTTAAATCAGAAGTGCTTGTTTTAGGAGGAGTACCTGAAGCGGGTGATGTTGTATTACTGCAGCCTAATATGGAATTACCAAATGGAACAAAAATTAGTTAATGTAAAGGCGGGGGAACATGGATATTGGACGCGAATACGTACAGTGTGCCATTTCGAATTTTGAAGCAACAAAGAAACAAGGGGAACGGGTGCTTTCACAATTATCATATGAACAGATTGAATGGTCTTCTCATGAAGCAACAAATAGCATAGCAATTATAATTAAGCATCTGCACGGTAATATGCGTTCTAGATGGACGGATTTTTTAACATCTGACGGTGAAAAAATAGATCGTAACCGAGATGCTGAATTTGAAGGTGGTTATTCTTCTAAGAAAGAGGTACTCGCAGCATGGAATGAAGGTTGGGAATATGTTTTTAAAACGATGAATGCGCTAACGCCAGAACATTTATTGCAGACGGTATATATTCGCGGTGAAGCACATACTGTCATGCAAGCAATTGAAAGACAAATTTCTCATTATGCTTTGCATATTGGACAAATGATTTACATCGGTAAAATGTTAAAAGAAAATGAGTGGGAATGTTTAAGTATTCCTAGAGGAAAGTCTAACTTTCATTTAGAGAAAAAGCGTTCAACATAATAATAGGAAAGAAACCGATATAAAATTGGAAGTAAGAAAACAAGCCAAATGATAGATGGCTCTGCAGTCATAAGAATGCTACCAACAATCAGCCCATATATAATAAGAAAGAAATTAATAAGTGTATTCACAGGGATAAATCGTGAGATAAAAACTTGCTGTCGTTTAAAACAATCACTATGAAATACATAAAAGCGGAAGTACCATGTGGTAGTAATAAGATCTTTCTTTCGCGTAATTCTTTTTTGGCATGTATGACAGATGAACGGTGGTTGCATTTCATTGCGCTCCATTTTTTATATTTGTAATAATGTAGGACAAAAGTAGGTACAAAGTGTATATCCCTATATACGCTCCTGATATAAGAAAAAATGGATTTAGTAAAATCCCATGAATACTTGTCATAAAAACTAAGTCTTGTATTAAAACATCATATATATGAATAGAAATGATTGTACCGAGTACATAAAGTGCTAGATATGCTGAAATATGTAACGCAACACGGATGGTAGGATGCTTAGCAAGCCAATAAAAAATAAATGATAGTACAACGGGTAGTGTTCCTATTAGTAGTTTCAATTCATTTCACCTCATTAACAATATAGCCTGAATTTAGACGGTCTATTCTCTCGAGCTTGTACATAACTTGAAATAGAGAGGTGATAGTATGAATCGAGGCTTTTTTTATGTGAAATTCACGAGTGTACGTAAGTTAGTATTATTTATTATTGCTACAGTACTAGCGACTTTTTTTCTTATTAGTATGATGGTAACCTCTATGAAAGAGACGAAGTCAACGTATTTATATAATTGGTTAAATGAGTTATCAATGAATGGTTACATGTACGTTCTTGGGAAAGAGAATCATTATTTTACACAGGAATATCGAAATTTAAATCAAGATTTTTCAATATCTTCGTTTCTCTTTTCTATGGCTACGAATATTCGTTTTAACGATGTACGCAGTTTTGTCGGCAAAGAGCTACCTGGTTTCGGTAAGTACGATACAGAAATTGTTATTGCGGGTGAAGGAACAAATTATTCTAACTTGCCTATAGAGTCGAGCGTTCCACTTGAAGAAGTAGTAAAAGAACGGACTGGAGAAGGTGGACAGGCTCAAAAGCCGGATGCGAATAAAGAGAAAAAGCAACCAGCTCAAACGACAGGAAAACGACAAGTTGCATTTATTTATCATTCGCATAGCTGGGAATCTTATTTACCATTATTGAATTTAACAAATGATCCAAATCCGAACAAAGCCACAAGTTCCGTAACGAATATTTCAATAGTCGGCGACCGATTTCGTGAACAATTAGCAAATGAAGGAATCGGAGCAACTAACGACAAGACTGATGTTGGTCAAAAGTTGATTAGTAAAGGGTTAAATAGTAATAGTTCTTATAAAATGTCACGGGAAATTGTACAAGAAGCAATGGCCGGCAATAAAGAATTACAATACTTCTTTGATTTACATCGTGATAGTGCTCGGAAAAATGTCACGACAAAAATAATCGGTGATAAATCATATGCGAAGCTTGCGTTTGTAGTAGGGAAAGGTAACAAAAACTATGAAAAAAACTTGCAATTAGCAACGGCTTTACATGAGACGATTAGTAAGAAATATCCAGGCGTTAGTCGTGGTGTCATTCAAAAAGGATTCCAAACAGGAAATGGTGTCTACAATCAAGATTTGTCAGGACAAGCGATATTAATTGAAGTTGGTGGCGTAGATAATACAGAGGAAGAACTAAATCGATCGATTGATGCGCTAGCTAAAGCGTTTGGTGAATATTTCTGGCAGGCAGAAAAAGTGAATGGATAAAGTGAAACAGAAATGAATACGAGAGTCTGAAAAAACGTGAGTGTAATGCTTGCGTTTTTTTGTAATTAATGATGCGTCACAGAATAGACATAATTTGTCGATGTTATAGTAATATCGAAATTTGTCAAATTATACTGGGAGATTTACAAAGGGATTTTCGGGAAAGTAGAGAAAATCTTTTTACAAGGAAAGCTTTTTATTATGAAATTGGTAGGGTGATTGAAGTGATTAGGGAAATCAAAGTAGAAGATGCAGCATCATTTTTGCAATTAAGTAAGCAACTAGATGAAGAAACGAAATTTATGTTGTATGAACCAGGAGAAAGGAAATTCACAGCCGAGCAACAAGAGCAAATGATTCAGCGCTTTGTAGAAAATAAATATGCAACAATATTGGTAGCAGTTGAAGAAGAGAGAATAGTAGGGTTTATTTTAGTGAATGGAAATCATATTCAAAGAAAGAGACATGTAGCAAGTATTGTAATTGGGATTTTGCAAGAGTATAGTGGGCGAGGTATTGGGACTAGATTGTTTAAAGAGGTCGAGAAGTGGGCAAGATTACATGATGTATGGCGTTTAGAATTAACGGTAATGGCCCACAATACAAGAGCTCAGGCACTATATAAAAAAGCTGGATTTGAGAAGGAAGGTGTCAAAAGAGCTGCTCTTATTATCGATGGAGAGAACATCGATGAGTATGAAATGGCCAAATTATTAAAATAAGAGGTCGTTATATGAAAAAAAGATGGATACTACTTGGTATCGTAGCGGCGATACTCATTGTTGGAGTAGCGGGAATCAATTATAAAATGTATAAGGATAAGCAAGCGCGCGAGGTGAATGTAAATAACATATTTCCGAAAGCGAAAGAAACGATTGCGAATATGGATGGAGATATTGCGGTAATTAGTAATCCGAATTCAATGCTTGTGCTTGTGAATAAAAGTAGGCGTTTACCAGATGGGTATAGACCGCCAGATTTAGTTATTCCGAAAGTGCGCTATTCTAGTGAAGGTGATCAAGAAAAGAAAAAAATGAGGAAAGAGGCGGCCGGTGCGCTTGAGGAAATGTTTCAGCAAGCGGATAAGGAGCGTGTTTTCTTATTTGCAGTCTCTGGATTTAGATCTTTTGATCGGCAAAAAGCGTTAAATACAATGTATAAAAAACAAGATGGAGAAGCAAAAACAGCGATGTCGAGTGCAGTTCCTGGAACGAGTGAACATCAAACTGGACTAGCTATGGATATCACATCACAATCTGCTAAGTTTCAGTTAGAGACAATTTTTGGTGAAACGAAAGAAGGGCAGTGGCTTTCTGAAAATGCCCATAAATTTGGTTTTGTCATTCGATATACAAAAGAGAAAGAATCGATTACGGGCTATCGATTTGAACCATGGCACGTGAGGTATGTGGGAAATCCACAAGCTACATATTTATATGAAAATCAACTGACACTTGAAGAAGTAGCGCAGTGAACAATTGAGGGGAGAGAAGGATTATGACGGTGTTATATAAGAAAAAAGTACACGCATATGTGACAAGAGAAAAAGAAGGAGTTATGCAACTGCTTGTTTTTAAACATCGTGATATACCTGAAGCTGGTATACAAGTGCCAGGGGGAACAGTTGACGAAGGGGAAACGCTAGAAGCAGCGATTTTACGTGAAGTACAAGAAGAGTCTGGGTTACGTCATTTATGCATAGAACGATTCCTAGCTGATTACATCATACATGTGAAAGAAAAAAAGGAATATCAAAAACGTCATTTCTTCCACGTAACATTACTAACAGATGTAAAAGATAGTTGGGAACATATTGTCAGTGCCGGTGAGGAAGATGAAGGCTTAGTATTTTGCTACGAATGGATTGATATTGCAAAATGCCCTGAATTAGCGGGGAAACAAGGTGAGTTTTTACATTTGTTAGATGAGGTATATGTAAAATAATAAAAGAGTCTGAAGCGGAAGTTAATTCGTTTCAGACTTTTTTTATTTTTTAGGAAATAAAAGGTTTTTACATCGGTAAGTTGAATTCTTATAGAGGGATTGTAGTTGTATATGTGAGGAGCGGAGAAAATGAAAAAGTAATAGAGACATGCTATCAATAAAGGTTTATAGAAGGAGAATGAAAATGGAGATTCAGTTCAATACACTACTACAAAAAGAATTAACAATTCATGATATACAAAGAGCGATGGAAGATGGAAAGTTAACTTCAAAAGAACTAGTTATGTATTACCTTCATAGAATCGCAAAGTATGATCAAGATGGACCGGAAATTAATTCTATTTTAGAAATCAATCCAGATGCCATCTTTATTGCTGAAGCGTTAGATTATGAAAGAAAGATTAAAGGTATAAGAGGTCTATTACATGGTATACCGGTTTTACTTAAGGATAATATTGAAACGAATGACTCTATGCATACAAGTGCAGGTACGATTGCGTTAGAACAAAATATAAGTAGTGAAGATGCATTTCTCGTTACGAAGCTGCGAGAAGCAGGAGCAGTGATAATAGGGAAAACAAATATGACAGAATTAGCAAATGCAATGTCATTTGAAATGTGGGCTGGATATAGTGCGAGAGGTGGGCAAACAATAAACCCTTACGGTACGGGTGAGGATGATATGTTTGTTGGTGGCTCAAGTACAGGATCTGCCATAGCAGTTGCTGCTAACTTTACAGTAATATCGGTTGGAACAGAAACGGATGGTTCTATTTTGAGTCCAGCTGTTCAAAACTCTGTAGTCGGTATTAAACCGACTGTTGGTTTAATTAGTCGTAGAGGTATTATTCCGTTCACATATTCGCAAGATACAGCCGGCCCATTTGCTAGAACAGTAACAGATGCCGCTATTTTACTAGGGGGGCTAACTGGGGTAGATGAGAAAGACGTAGCTACTTATAAAAGTGAAGGGATAGCAGAGCATGATTATACAAAATACCTTGATGTTAATGGTTTAAATGGAGCGAAAATTGGTGTATATAGCAATGCACCAAAAGATTATTATGAATCTGGTGAGTATGATGAGAAATTGTTTAAGGAAACAATTGAAGTATTACGTAGTAAGGGTGCGACAGTAGTAGAGGATATTAATATTCCGTCTTTTCATAGAGAATGGAGCTGGGGTGTATCACTCTATGAATTAAAGCATAGTTTAGATAACTATCTTTCCAAATTGCCTTCTACTATACCAGTACATTCTATTTCAGAGTTAATGGAGTTTAATGAAAACATAGCAGAAAGAGCTCTGAGATATGGACAAACTAAGTTAGAAAGAAGAAAAGATTTTCCTAATACGTTAAGAAATCCACAATATTTAAATGCAAGATTAGAAGATATATATTTTTCACAAGAACAAGGCATTGATTTTGCACTGGAAAAATATAATCTTGATGCAATTCTGTTCCCTTCTTATATAGGCTCCACTATATGTGCGAAAGCAGGTTATCCGTCTATAGCAATACCTGCGGGATATATGGATAACGACGGGAGACCATTTGGAATTACGCTTGCAAGCACTGCTTTTTCTGAGGGGACTTTAATTAAACTCGCATACGCTTTTGAACAAGCGACAAAGCATCGGAAATCTCCTAACTTATCATAAATAAAATAAATAGGGCAGGAAATCCTGTCCTATTTATTTTGTTCATTAAAGTGACATGTTTTTTTGCTTTGTCTTATCATATTTTAATAAGTTAAATGATAAACAAGCAGAGCACAATATAAGGATTGAAGCGAGAATATAAATCGTACGAACACCGAACAAATCGGTAATAATGCCAACACTCAGCATAGAAAGACCAGAAGCTGTCGAAAGAAGAGCACCATGAGCTGTATACATTTTTGATAGTAAAGAAGGAGCGACACTTGATTGTAGAACTGTTGTTTGAGAAATATCTCTAATTTGATAACATGGTCCCATTAGAACGCACAGAAAAAGCGCAATAAAGCCGCTACTTGTTATACCATATAAAAATGTAAGAATACTAAACAGAAGAGAGCCTACCGCCATAGAGCGTATTAAATTGTTTTGAATGTATGTACTCATTTTCCACGCTAATAGACCGCCAATTAACGTCCCAACATAATAACTTGTATTAATAAATCCCCACCATTCTTCTCTTTTATGAAGGACAGTTGTTACATAAGCCATCGTAATAGCACCCATCCATATCGTCCCTGCAAAAGTTTCAATTAAGTCCATACATGTAACAGTACGGAGAGAAGGGTTTTGAAATAAGAGCTTCCAACCTTCCAATAAAGTATCACCTTTTGAAGAAGAAGGCTCTATTACTCGTTCAGTATGTATGGAACGTAATGAAAAGTGTAGTGCAACACATCCGAAAATCATCAAAATATTATTCATCATGAGTGTAGAAGAAGCACCGATAAGAAGCACAATAACACTTGTAAATGAATAAGCAGCGGCTTGCGCAATTTGTGTGGAAAAGGAAAAAATGCTATTTACTTTTACTAATTTTTCTTTCGGTGTAAGGCGCGGAAGAATACCGTATAGTAATGGAGCGCTCCAGCCACTACATAATGAAATGAAAAAAATGAAAATGAATAGTACTACAATGTTTGTGGAAAGGATCGGGAATAATATCATTAATAAAAATAATAGAGCAGTTTTTATCCACTGCAGTGTAAAAAGTAATGAATAAGATGGAAAACGATTCATTATAAGTGGTGCAGATGTATTTGCTATAAGATTAGTTATGACTTGTAATAATGGAAAAAGAGCAGTTAATGTAGCTGATTTCGTTGTGATATACATATGAGTTGTAATAATCATTACGTATACGATGTCAGCGAGAGTAATGCATATTTTCGATCCTAGATAGTAAGTCAATGAACGTTTTTGCAATAAGCACACAACCTTTCTGGGGAAAATGTGACAGTAGTTATAATAATTATAATTTAAAAAATAAATTTTGAAAGAATTAAATTTTTTGTCATTTTTTGAAAGGGATTTTCATGTATAATGAAGAATATATTAATATAGTATTTTAATAATACTCATTGTAACAGTGAAAATGTACAATAGCGTGTAGTAAGCGCCCACGTATGAGAAAGGGCGGATAAACCATTCTTTTCTTCATATACATATAGAAAATGAGAAAGAAAGTGGGGGTTGCATATGGCTGCTTGGGTAATTTGGTTTATAATAGCTGGTATTTTATTTATTGCGGAAATGCTGTCGATTACATTTTACATGCTTTGGCTTGGAATTGGAGCTGTTGTCGGAGGTCTTATTGCTTTGTTTGTTCCTGAAGCACTACTGTTACAAGTTGTTGCTGGTGCGATTGTAAGTTTAACATTGACTTTCTTTACGAAAAGAATATCAAAAAACTTTCGGGAAGCAAAAGGTTTTACTGATACAGTAGATATGCTTGCAGGTAAAAAAGGGATTGTTATGCAAGCGATTACAAACGAGGCGAACGGCATTGTGAAAGTGGATGGAGATACTTGGACAGCTATTGCAGATGATCCAATTGATGCCGGAGAAAAAGTTATTGTTATAAAGAGGCATAGTACTATATTACAAGTAAAAAAGGAGAGTGAATAAATATGGTAGCATTAACGTTAACGATTATTTTCGCACTAATTGTTGTTACATTTATCGCATTAACAATCAAAATTATTCCACAGCAAAAAGTTGGAGTCGTTGAAAGATTTGGTAAGTTTCAGCGTGTTATGCAGCCGGGATTAAATTTATTAATTCCGATTGTGGATCGCGTTCGCGTATATCACGACTTGCGTATTCAACAAACGAATGTACCACCGCAGAAGGTAATTACGAAAGATAATGTACAAGTGGAAATTGATACAATTATTTTCTATCAAGTCGTTGAACCGGAACTTGCGACATATGGTATTTCGAACTATGAATACGGTGTACGTAACATTACTTCAGCAACGATGCGTCAAATCATTGGTAAAATGGAACTGGATGAAACGTTATCTGGTCGTGAAAAAATTTCAACAGAAATTCGCTTAGCACTTGATGAAGCTACAGAAAAATGGGGCGTTCGCATTGAACGTGTTGAAGTTGTCGATATTAATCCGCCGAAAGATGTGCAAGCATCAATGGAAAAACAAATGAAAGCAGAGCGTAATAAACGTGCGATCATTTTAGAAGCTGAAGCTGCAAAACAAGATAAAGTCCTTCGTGCTGAAGGGGAGAAGCAAAGTAAAATCTTAATGGCTGAAGGGGATAAAGAAGCACGTATTCGAGAAGCTGAAGGTATTAAAGAAGCAAAAGAATTAGAAGCGCAAGGGGAAGCAAGAGCGATTGAGGAAATTGCGAAAGCAGAACAAAATCGAATTGAATTACTTCGTGAAGCAAATTTAGATGAGCGTATACTTGCTTACAAATCATTTGAATCATTAGCTGAAGTTGCGAAAGGGCCAGCAAATAAAGTCTTTATTCCATCTAATGCAATTGAAACACTTGGTACTCTTGGGGCAATTGGTGAAATTTTTAAAGAAAAACAGGCGAAGAGATTACCTTCTTCAGATACACCAAACGAACAATAAGAGTGGAAAGAGAAATGGGAAGCCGTTTCTCTTTTTATTTTTTAGCATGGTTTTATAGATTACATGTGTGTGGGACGGAAAAGCGTTCTTTTGCATATTTACTAAAAAAATTTAAAAATTTCATAATATGAAATCAAAGAGAATTTGTAAGAAATAAAATTGATATAATAATTGAAAATTCAGTCATCTAATGAAGTTTCTAAACTTTTTATTATATTATTATGGGAAATTGGAGGGGAAAGAATGGGCATTAGAACAGGGGAACAGTATATTGAAGGATTGCGAAAAAGAAATCCTGAAATTTGGATTGGCGGGAGAAAAGTAACGGATGTAGTAAATGAAGATGTTTTTCGTGAACCGATTTTACAAATTGCGAACTTATATGATATGCAGCACCATCCAGAATATCAAGATAAAATTACTCATATATGCGAAGAGACAGGGGAAAGAGTATCAAATGCATTTTTAGTTCCTAAAAATTATGAGGACTTAAAGGCACGCCGTGAATTATTTGAAGTATGGGCAAAAGCTACTTTTGGTTTAATGGGCAGAACACCTGATTTTTTAAATGTAACGGTTACCTCGATGGCAAGTAATTCGTGGTTTTTTGAGAAGTTTAATCCAGAATGGGGAGCGAATATAAAAAATTACTATAAACATATAAAGGATAATGATTTGTTTTTAACACATGCAATTATTAATCCACAAAATGATCGGAGTAAGGCTTCCCATCAACAAGAAGATGAAACAATGCATTTAGGGGTAGTAAGTGAAACAGCAGAAGGGATGTACGTGAGTGGTGCTAAAATGTTAGCGACACTGGCGCCGATTACGGATGAGGTAATTATATATTCATATCCGAGTTTTAAACCAGGTGATGAACGTCATGCGATCTCTTTTGCAGTTCCGATTGATGCGCCAGGACTCAGGGTTCTATGTCGTGAGCCGATGCAAGATGGAAAACGTTCTTTATTTGATCATCCTCTTGCATCAAGGTTTGAGGAAATGGATGCATTACTAGTATTTCATAATGTGTTTATCCCGTGGGATAAAGTATTTATTTATCAAAGTGTAGAAGCTGGTAATCAATTGTACCCAAAAACAGGAATTGGTCATCAACCAGCGCATCAATCTGGAGTAAGAGGATTAGTAAAACTATCATTCGCTGCTGAAGTAGCTATGAAAGTAGCAGATTCGATAGGAGTAGATGGGTTTTTAAATGTACAAAATCAGTTAGCAGAGCTGATGCAAGATGTCGAAACGATACGTGCACTCCTGCAAGTAGCTGAATATGAGTATGAAACAAATTCATATGGAGAAGTTATTCCTGCGAGGCTACCGCTTGATACCATTCGTAGTTTATTACCAAAGATGTATCCACGTGCTATTGAGATTATTCAAACCATTGGTGCGGGTGGATTATTAATGTCACCAACAGGTGCAGATTTTATGACCCCCGAGATCCAAGATGATATGCAAAAGTATTATATCGGGCGTGAAGGCGTATCCTCTGAGGAACGAGTTCGTTTGTTTAAATTAGCGTGGGATTTATGCGGTGAAGCTTTTGGGCAACGATTATTACAATATGAGCGTTATTATTCTGGAGATCCGGTGCGTAAAATGGGAATGTTTTATAATGCGTATAAAAAACAACAAACTTTTTCACTTGTGAACAATGCGTTGCAATCGAGTTCATCTGAAGAAGCCTTAAGTTAAACGAAAATGTTTACGCTTACATTTATATTTAAAAAAGGAAGGAGCAATAGATGATAAAAAGAATTTTACTGTTAGGATGTAATTCTTCTTATATTTTTAATAATATCTAGAACTTTGGGATTGTAACTGGAATAGGGGAGGTAAATGATTTGATCGCTTCTATCAGTAAAATTTGTAAAATTCTAAATTGTTTTACTAGTGAGGAGCCGGTACTAGGAAATTCTGAAATAGCTGAAAAGTTAAAGATGAATGCTAGTACAGTTCACCACCTTGTTCGTACGTTGTGTGCAGAAGGAATGCTCATACAAGATGAGCAAAGAAAATATAGATTAGGTTGGAAATTGTTAGAGTGGGGAAATCAAGTCATGTTTCAGCAAGAGATTTATAGTGGAGCAATTCCGCTTGTTGAAGAGCTAGTAAGAAATTTTAGCGGTACTGTGCATATCGGTATGTTTGATCGTGGTGATGTTGTATTTATATTGAAAGTTTCATCGAAGGAGTCCGTTCAAATTTCAACACATGTTGGATCAAGAGAACCTGCATATTGTACAAGCACAGGGAAAGTGCTGCTTTCATTTCATTCATCACCCTTAGAATATACTTCAGAAAAAGGGCTTTTACGACGAGCACCCAATACCATTACATGTGTCAAACAATTCCAAACAGAGTTACAGAAAATTCGTAAGCAAGGTTATTCAATTAGTGATAACGAAAATGAGCATGGACTATATGGAATTGCAGCTCCTATTCGATCTTATACTGGGAGAACTATTGCGGCGCTTAATATTGTTGGACCTATATCGTATATGCAGGGAAGTAATCGTGAAATCATAATTCAAAGTGTGATGAATACAGCAAATTTGATTTCCAAGGAATTTGGTTATTTGGAAATTTAATTTTAGAAGAAAAGAGATGAGTATCATTTATATACATGAGCAGTGTATACCTGAATTAACGAAATCTATTGTTTCAATTGGAGCATTTGATGGTGTGCATAAAGGTCATCAAGCTGTAATTAAAAATGCAGTTGAGAAGGCAAAGGTATTAAGGATAACAAATGTTGTGTATACATTTGATCCACCACCACGCTCATACTTTCAAGGGGCGAAAGTATTAACACCTATTGATGAGAAGGTGAAACGTATTCAAAGTCTTGGTGTTGAACATGTGATTGTAATTCGGTTTGATGAGTCTTATATAACAAAAAGTGCGAGTTGTTTTATTCAAGATATAAAAAGACTAAGCCCTGTAGAAATTTTTGTTGGCCAAGATTTTAAGTTTGGAAAAAATCGGGAGGGCAATATAGATTTGCTAAGAGAGCACTTCAATATTTCTATAGTGAAAGATATTTGCTGTGATGAAGGTGAGCGAATATCTTCAACGAGAATTAGAGATTATGTTTATCAAGGAGATTTACAAAAGTCTAACTCTTTGCTCGGTTGGTCTTTTAAAACAATATAACTAAAAAGGAATTATGAGGAGGAAATAATATGTCTAAAACATTGCAATCTTTTAATTTACTAAAATGGATTGATGAGAATAAGGAGTTATTGAAGCCACCAGTAAATAACAAAGTGATTTGGCAAGATTCAGAGTTTATCGCCATGATATTAGGTGGTCCAAATAGAAGACGTGATTTCCATGTGGATCCTTCAGATGAATTTTTCTATCAAATTAAAGGTGAATGTTATGTGGAATGTATTACAGAGGAAGGTAAGCGAGAAGTTGTCACAGTAAAAGAAGGGGATGTATTCATGCTACCCGCTATGGTGCCACATTCACCACATCGCGTTGCTAACACATATGGGCTCGTAATTGAAAGGAAACGTAACCAAGGAGAGCTTGAAGACTTTGTTTGGTTCTGTGACGAGTGTAATCATGAAATGCATCGTGTACGTGTCCAATTAAGTGATATTGAAAAACAAGTAAAAGAAGCAATTCATAGTTTTAATTCAAATAAAGAAATTCGAGCATGTAAAAACTGCGGTCATATTATGCCAGAAGAAGTGGAGGAATGGAAGTGCGAATAGATTTTCATACACATATTATTCCTGAAACTTTTCCGGATTTTGAAGAGAAGTTTGGCGGAGGACGTTGGCCGATATTAAATCGGACTTGTACATGTGGTGCAAGCATAATGGTTGGAGGTAAAAATTTTCGTGATGTGACAGATCAAGTATGGTGTCCTGAGAAAAGAATTGAAGATATGAATCGTGAAGGTGTTGATATTCAAGTTTTATCACCAATCCCTGTTACATTTTCGTATTGGGCAAAACCAGAGGAAGCCGAAAGTATGGCACGTATTCAAAATGATTTTATTGCAGAAACAGTTTTAGCATATCCAGATCGTTTTGTAGGATTAGGAACGGTTCCGATGCAAGATGGAGAAACTGCGATTCGTGAAATGGAGCGTTGTATAACAGAATTACATTTACACGGTATTGAAATTGGCACAAACGTAAATGGTAAAAATTTAGATGACCCATCGTTTATTGAATTCTTTCGGATGGCTGAAAAGTGGCAAGTTCCAATCTTTATTCATCCATGGGAAACATTAGGACGAGATAGAATGCCACATCATAATTTTATGTACACAGTAGGGATGCCGAGTGAAACGGCACTTGCAGCAGCTACATTAATATGGAGTGGGATAATGGAGAAGTTTCCACAGCTAAAGGTTTGTTTTGCGCATGGTGGGGGATCTTTCCCATATATTTTGCCGAGGTTAGATCAAGGCTGGAAAGTATGGCCGCATTTACGATTGACTACGCATCCTCCTAGTTATTATGCAAAGAAATTTTATTTTGATTCTTTAAATTATGATCCTATTAATTTGAAATATATGATTGAAAGATTTGGACATGAAAAAATTTTCATGGGTTCAGATTATCCGTTTTTATTGCGAGAAGTGGACCCGGGAAAGGTGATTGATGAAACAGCCGGTTTATCAGAGGAACAAAGGGCAGCGATGCTTGGGGGAAATGCAGCGGAATTTTTAAATATTGATATAAGAAAAAGAGGTGTAGCATATGCAGAGAGTACAAACACCTGAGGACAAACTAAGTGAGTTAGGAATCACACTGCCAGCTATTCGTCCGGCAGTTGGAAATTATGTTAGTTGTGTAAAAGTAGGTAATTTACTATTTACTGCTGGACAAGGCGTAGATGAGTATCACGGAAAATTAGGAAAAGATATTTCAATTGATGAAGGATATAAAGCGGCAAGGCAATCAATGTTGAATTTATTAAGTGTTGTGAGGAACGAACTAGGTGATTTAAATAAGGTGAAACGAATTGTAAAGTTGCTTGGTTTTGTAAATAGTACGGAAGATTTCATTAATCAGCCAAAAGTAATGAACGGGGCATCGGATGTATTAGTAGATATTTTTGGGGAAAAAGGAAAACACGCTCGTTCTGCAGTCGGTATGGCTCAGTTACCTAATAACACAACAATTGAAATTGAGATGGTTTTAGAAATTGAAGAATAGGAGGTAAGGAAGGTGAACAAAGAATTATTAGCTGACAAACTGAAAGTAAAAGATGCGAAATTGTTTATTGATGGAAAATATGTGGATTCTGTATGTGGTGAAACGTTTGATACGTTCAATCCGGCGACGAATAGAAAGCTTGCATCTATTGCAAAGGCAAATGAAGAGGATACTAAAAGAGCAATTGATGTGGCAGAACGTACATTTAAAAGTGGCATTTGGAGTAAAATGCCTGTGGAAGAGCGGTCGAATATTTTATGCAAAATGTCGGATTTGATTATGGAAAGAGTGGATGAACTAGCGTATATAGAAACTCTAGATGTTGGAAAACCAATTAAAGAGAGTAAAGGATTCGATATACCACGTTCGGCTCATAATTTTCGCTTCTTTGCTGAAATGGCTAAATATATAGTACATGAGCATTATGATAAACATAATTTTATGTCATATGCAAAGTATGCTCCAGCAGGGGTAACTAGCTTAATCATTCCTTGGAATTTGCCATTTATGCAAATGACGTGGAAAGCATCAGCTGCACTTGCTTCTGGTAATACTGTTGTTGTTAAACCGGCCTCCTATACTCCATTAAGCGCAGTTATGCTTGGTGAAATTGCAAATGATGCAGGATTACCACCAGGTGTACTTAATATTATTACAGGTCCTGGAAGTACTGTCGGGACAAAAATGACAACACATCCAGCTGTTAGAAGAATTTCATTTGTTGGAGAAAGTAATACAGGTAAGACAATTATGCGTAATGCTTCAGAAAACTTAATTCCTGTTTCATTAGAATTAGGAGGTAAATCAGCAAATATTGTATTTGAAGATGCAGATTTAGATGAAGCAGTACAAGGATCAATTGAAGCTATTTATCGAAATCAAGGAGAAATTTGTTTAGCTGGTTCCAGATTACTTGTGCAAGAAAGTGTATATGAACAGTTTTTAGAGAAATTTGTAGCGGCTGTGAAAAGAATAAAGGTTGGAGATCCTCTTTCTGAAGATACAGATATGGGAGCGCTTGTCTCAAAATCTCATTTAGAAACAGTTGATCGCTATGTAGAATTAGGAATTTCAGAAGGGGCAAAATTAGCCTATGGGGGAAAAAGAGTGGAAAGTCTAGTAGAAGGGAATTTTTATGAACCTACTATTTTATACGATGTTGATAACAGTATGCGTGTAGCGCAGGAAGAGATATTTGGTCCAGTTCTAGTTGTTATTCCATTTAAAACGGAGGAGGATGCCATTCGCATTGCAAATGATTCTATTTATGGACTAGCTGGAGTGGTTTGGACAAATGATCTTAGACGAGCACAACGAGTCGTTTCGCAAATTGATTCAGGCTTACTATGGATTAATTGTTGGTATGTCCGAGATTTACGCACTCCATTTGGAGGTTCAAAGGCAAGTGGAATTGGTAGAGAAGGTGGGCGTCATAGTTTTGAATTTTATACAGAAGCTAAGACGGTAACGATGAAATTATAAGGATAATATTTTAACTTAACATACAAAGAGCTCCCATCTGATGTTTATAAAAATAAGTAGATGGATGGGGGCTAGTCTACAATGTAAAGGATTGAGGATATATAAATTAAAAAATGAGGTGAGAGCAATTGTTAATGAAAGAGTTAGCAGATGAACTATTGCAGGCTGAAGATTCACGTATAGGAATACCTCCTTTTACTGAGAGATATGCTAATTTATCAGTTGAGGATGCTTATAATATTCAGCTTGAAGTAGTAGAAAGAAAGTTGGAGAATGGGCGTTGTGTAATCGGGAAAAAAGTTGGACTTACGAGTGTTGCAATGCAGCAGATGCTTGGGGTAAATGAACCAGATTATGGACATTTGTTAGATGACATGAAAATAGAAAATGGAAGTACAATTGCAATAAGTTCTTTTGTATCTCCGAAAGTAGAAGCAGAAATAGGATTTGTTTTAGAAAAAGATTTAAAAGGGCC
Organism: Bacillus cereus group sp. BfR-BA-01408; assembly: GCF_022663305.1. Classification (NCBI taxonomy): domain Bacteria; kingdom Bacillati; phylum Bacillota; class Bacilli; order Caryophanales; family Bacillaceae; genus Bacillus; species Bacillus cereus group sp. BfR-BA-01408. Next base: position 205,257 of record NZ_JAKUFF010000001.1, read on the forward strand.
TAATATTACATACATTGATGTACTGATGGCAACAAAGTATGTTGTACCTACACTTGAAATAATTGATAGTCGTATTGCTGATTGGAAAATTAAATTGGTTGATACAGTAGCGGATAATGGCTCGTCAGCAAAGGTTGTAATTGGTAATACATTCTCTAGCATCGACAAAGTAGATTTACGTACAACTGGAATGACACTGTATAAAAATAATAGTTTAATTGCAACGGGTGCTGGGGCGGCCGCATTAGGGCATCCTGCACAAGCTATTGCCTGGTTAGCTAATAAACTACATGAATTTAATATTGGATTAAAAGCAGGTGAGTTAATTTTACCAGGTGCGTTATCTGGTGCAGTCTCAGTGAATAGTAAAGACAGTATTCAAGCTGACTTCGGATCACTCGGATCAGTTTCTGTTACATTCATATAGGTTAAAGTGTTGAGAAAAGGGGGGATAGATGTGAAGAAAGTAAAGGCGGCTATAATTGGATCAGGTAATATTGGTACGGATTTAATGTATAAATTAAAAAATAGTAAAGTTATAGAGCTAAATGCCATGATTGGAATAGATTCCGAATCGGATGGTTTAAAGAGAGCGAAAGAAGCCGGATATGAGGTTTTTGATAATGGAATACAAGCAATTATTGATAATCCGAGTTTAGCTGATATTGTATTTGACGCAACTTCAGCTAAAGCACATAGTTATCATGCGAAAATATTAGAAGAGCTTGGGAAAATAGTAATTGACTTAACTCCGGCTGCATATGGGCCATTTGTTTGTCCTGCTATTCGAAATAATGATTTTTTAGATAAGCAAAACGTTAATATGATTACGTGCGGGGGACAAGCAACAATTCCGATTGTTCATGCTATTAATGAGGTAGCAAATGTTACATATGCAGAGATAGTTGCTACAATTTCCAGTTTAAGTGCAGGTCCAGGTACAAGGGCAAATATTGATGAATTTACAATTACGACAAAGCGTGGAATTGAAGAAATTGGTGGGGCTGATAAGGGGAAGGCGATAATTATATTAAACCCTGCAGAGCCACCTATATTAATGAGAGATACGATTTATTGTGAAGTTAAGGATATGGATGAGGTTTCTATCTATGAAGCAATTCATAAGATGGTTGAACGGGTTAGGACGTATGTTCCTGGTTACTCTTTGAAACAAGAGCCAATGTTTGATGGGAATCGTGTAACTGTATTTTTAGAAGTTGAAGGAGCTGGAGATTATTTTCCTCCTTATGCCGGTAATTTAGATATTATGACAGCTGCAGCATTAAAAGTAGGTGAAGAATTTGCAACGCAAATCGTTTCAGAGAAGAAAAGAGGTGTAATGAATGAGGCGAAATAGTGAAAGACCAGTGAGAATAACGGAAGTTTGTTTACGTGATGGAAGTCATGTAATGAAACATCAATTCACAGAAGAGCAAGTTCGATCTGTAACAAGGACATTAGATGAGGCAGGTATGCATTATATCGAAGTGAGTCATGGAGATGGTTTAGGTGGCTCTACTTTACAATATGGGAAGTCATTAGTTAACGAAATGAAGCTCATTGAAGCCGCGGTAGATGAGTGTAAGCAAGCTAAAGTAGCTGTCTTGTTAATTCCTGGTATTGGAACGATTCATGAATTAAAGCAAGCTGCAAATATCGGTGCGAAACTTGTTCGTGTAGCAACACATGTAACAGAAGCGGATGTTTCCGCTCAGCATATTCAATTTGCACGTGAGTTAGGTATGGAAGTGTGCGGTTTTTTAATGATGGCACATTCTGCATCGGTTGAAAAGTTAGTAGAGCAAGCAAAGCTTATGGAAAGTTATGGTGCAGAAGCAGTTTATGTAACAGATTCTGCAGGAGCTTTATTGCCTCATGAAGTACGTGAACGTATCCGTGCTTTGCGTCAATCTTTAAATATTGAAATTGGTTTCCATGGTCATAATAATCTTTCGGTTGCAGTAGCAAATACAATTACTGCAATTGAGGAGGGCGCGACACGTATTGATGGAAGTGTACGATGTCTTGGGGCAGGAGCTGGAAATGCCCAAACAGAAGTATTGCTCGCTGTTTTGGATCGTATGGGATATAAGCTGGATATAGATTTATATAAGATGATGGACGTCGCAGAGGAGGGTGTTGCCCCTTTATTACCAGTACCACAAGAAATTCAAAAAGGTAGTCTAGTAATGGGATATGCAGGGGTATACTCTAGCTTTTTATTACACGCTGAAAGGGCGGCACAACGCTTTAATGTAGACGCACGTGATATTTTAATAGAACTGGGAAAAAGAAAAGTAGTTGGAGGACAAGAGGATATGATTTTAGATGTAGCTGCAGAATTAGCAAAGATAAAAATGGAGGTGTAACATATGGCTTTAGTGAAAGGGGCAGATTTGGAAATCGTTGACTATTTACTTCAAGCTGAAAAGGAAAGAAAAGAAGTAGTAAAAGTAACGGATAAGCATCCTGATTTAACAGTAGAGGATGCTTATAAATTGCAAAAACGTTTAATTGAACAAAAAATGAGCGAAGGTTCTAAAAGAGTTGGTGTGAAACTTGGATTAACGAGTAAGGCAAAACAACAAATGATGGGGATTGATGAAGCGATTTACGGATATTTATTGCACGATATGCTTGCATTCGAATGGGAGCCATTGCAATATGAAACGTTGATTCATCCGAAAGTAGAGCCAGAGATTGCTTTTTTAATAGGTGAGGATTTACAGGGAACAAATGTGACAGTTGACGATGTATTAAAGGCAACAAAATATGTTGCGCCAGCTTTAGAGGTGATTGATAGTAGATATTTAAATTTTAAATTTACATTACCTGATGTAATAGCAGATAATTGTTCCTCTTCAAAATTTTTGTTAGGAAGTAAATGGATTGATGTTAAGAATATAGATTTAGCAAATGTAGGAATGGTTATGTCAAAGAACGGTAAGATTGCTACGACTGGGACAGGAGCAGCTGTGCTGGGACATCCAGCAGAGGCAATTGCTTGGGCGGTAAATAAACTTGGTTTACAAAATGAAGGATTTAAAAAAGGTGATATTGTATTAAGTGGAGCATTATCTGAAGCGATTGCATTTAAAGCCGGAGATTCTATCATTGCACAATTTGATGATTTGGGAAGTGTAGCAATGTTTTGTGAATAAATAGTAAAGCGAGAGATAAAAATGCCCATTATACAAATTCAAATAATAGAAGGTAGAAAGCAGGAGCAAATTCAAAATCTAATATTTGATGTTACAGAGGTAGTTGCGAAAAACTTAGATGTAGATGTTAGACGGGTTCGTGTTTTAGTGAATGAAATCCCAAGTTCGCATTGGGGAGTAGGCGGAAGGTCTAAAGAAAGTTAGTTAATAATAAAAGCAATTTTCATTCTTATATGAATGAGGATTGCTTTTATTATTTTGAAATTTTTAAATAATATGTTAAAATTTAGTCTTAGTTTTAAGGAGATGAGGGGGAATATACATGCAAATACTACTAATACGCCATGGAGAATCTAAAGCAGATATTTTACATGTACATGAAGGACGAGCTGACTTTGAATTAACAGAAAAAGGAAGAAGGCAAGTGCAAAGGCTTGTACAGAAAGTGAAAGCAGATTTTCCGCCAGATTTCATTTGGGCAAGTACATTAAAACGTGCTCGTGAAACGGGTGAAACATTAGCGGAAGGAATTGGGTGTCCAATTCAATTAGAAGAGGAATTAATGGAGTTCAATAATGGAGTGCAAGCAGGTCTTTCATTTGAAGAAGCTAAGAAATATCCCGAGCCAAAGTTTCTTCATGACCGATTTGAAAACGGGGAATCATTTATTGAATTTAGAATGAGAATAGAAGGAATCTTTTCTAAAATCGTAACAGAGAATACGTATGACCGAATTGCCATTGTTGCACATGGTGGTGTAATAAATAGTCTATTACGTGCATTTTTCAAAATGCCCATTTCAATGGATTATTATTTTAAAATGGGAGATACGGGAATAAGCTTAATTGAAATGGATGGCGAACAAAAAACGGTACATTTTATTAATGATACGAATCATTTGGATGGGATGTAGAGAATTATGTACAAAGTTGTATTTTTCGATGTTGACGGTACGCTTTTAAGTGAGATTCATAGAAGTATGCACGAAAGTACAAAAGAAGCGATACATAGGTTAATAGATAAAGGGATTCATGTAGTTGTTACGACAGGGAGACCATATAGCTTATGTTCGCAATTTATGGAACTAGGCATAAATACGTTTATTTCTGCAAATGGTGCCCATATAAAATGTGGTGAAAAAGTTATACATAAATCAGTACTTTCACGTGAAATCGTTCATGATATCTCGAGATTTGCTGAATTACATGGTCACGGTATTTCTTATTTTACCGAGGATTTTGCAATGAACGGAATAGCCTCGGATAATGAGCGTGTAATGCAAGCGCTTAGCGAGACGTTGAATTTAGAAAAGTATCCTGAAAAAAGCAGGGATTTGTCAGAAGAAATCTATTGCTTATGTCTGTATTCAGATGAAATAGAAGCTCAAAAATTTCTTGAAAGATATCCTATGCTTACGTTTGAGCGTTTTCATACTTACGTAATAAATGTATTGGAAGATAGTAAAGTATCGAAGCTCACCGCAATTCAAAAAGTATTGGATCATTTAAATATTTGTAAATCAGAAGCAATTGCTTTTGGCGACGGTAGAAATGATATTGAGATGTTGCAGTATGTAGGATTAGGTATTGCAATGGGGAATGGCGGAGAAGAGTTAAAAACAAGAGCTGATTTTGTTACAAAGAAAGCGAGTGAAGGTGGTATTTTATTCGCCTTAGAAAAGTTTCATATCGTCTAACATACCTTTATTGAAATAAAGGTATGTTAGGATCTTTCATATGCTCGCACAATAAAATATGTATTTGTCCACGATGATGATAAAAGTGGGCAACAATTTCCAGCAACCATTCAAAGCGTGAATAAGAAATACCCCAATAAGCAGTCTTTATTTCTGCTAATTGTTCATTGGAATAGGATAAAAAAGTTTTAGAAAGTAAATCGTAGCCCTGTATCATCGTTGTTTGCATTTGCGCAATTGTTTCGGGTGTTTGTTCTTTATAGAAAGTATGCAGCTCTTTTTCCGTACTACCATTTAAAATGAGTAAATCAGCATGGCAAATAAGAGAAAGATGTGCATACATTTCAAATAATGAACGCTTCGATTGAATCGGAGCTATTTTCAAATCAATTTCAGTATATTGATCCAGCATTTGAATAGAAGTATCAACAGCAACTTTAAGTTGATGCAATGCAGATTGTACAAACATTGTAATTCTCCTCGTCTCCGTATATAATAGTTTCTTGAGGGTATTATATCATACTAAAAATTCCGAAAATTCTAGTAGTTTGACTAGCATATTGAAAAGTATTATATTGTAAAAGGTCATATGAAACGTGAAATAGAATGGAATGCAATTATTGAGTTAGGAGTTAGACCAATGAGTTTGAAATATGGAAGAGATACAATTGTTGAAGTTGACTTAAATGCAGTAAAACATAATGTAAAAGAATTTAAAAAACGTGTGAATGATGAAAATATTGCAATGATGGCTGCTGTAAAAGCAAATGGGTATGGCCACGGAGCAGTTGAAGTTGCGAAAGCTGCTATTGAAGCGGGAATAAACCAGCTTGCAGTTGCATTTGTAGATGAAGCGATAGAGTTAAGAGAAGCAGGAATTAACGTGCCGATTTTAATTTTAGGCTATACGTCAGTAGCGGCTGCGGAAGAAGCAATTCAATATGACGTTATGATGACTGTTTATAGAAGTGAAGATTTACAAGGTATAAATGAAATCGCAAACCGTCTTCAAAAGAAAGCGCAAATTCAAGTGAAAATTGATACAGGGATGAGTCGTATCGGTTTACAAGAAGAAGAGGTTAAACCATTTTTAGAAGAATTAAAACGTATGGAGTATGTGGAGGTAGTAGGAATGTTTACACATTACTCTACGGCAGATGAAATCGATAAATCATATACGAATATGCAAACAAGTTTATTTGAGAAAGCTGTCAATGCAGCAAAAGAATTAGGAATTCATATTCCGTATATTCATAGTTCAAATAGTGCAGGTTCAATGGAACTTAGCAATACATTTCAAAATATGGTTCGTGTAGGTATCGGAATTTATGGAATGTATCCTTCAAAAGAGGTAGATCATTCAGTTGTTTCTCTACAGCCTGCGTTGTCGTTAAAATCAAAAGTAGCCCATATTAAGCATGCGAAGAAAAATCGCGGTGTAAGTTATGGGAATACGTATGTAACGACTGGTGAAGAATGGATTGCCACTGTACCGATTGGTTATGCTGATGGCTATAACCGTCAGTTATCTAATAAAGGGTATGCATTAATAAATGGAGTTCGAGTACCTGTTATTGGTCGTGTTTGTATGGATCAGCTTATGTTAGACGTTTCAAAAGCAATGCCAGTACAAGTGGGAGACGAAGTAGTATTCTACGGTAAACAAGGCGAAGAAAACATCGCAGTAGAAGAAATAGCGGATATGTTAGGTACAATTAACTATGAAGTTACATGTATGTTAGACAGAAGAATCCCGCGAGTTTATAAAGAAAATAATGAAACGACTGCTATTGTAAATATACTAAGAAAAAACTGAATCGATATGATTCAGTTTTTTTATTTTTGACAAATGAAAAACGCTCTATTTGTACCGTGTGATTGAATATTCTTAAAACCTACGGATTCTAGCAAATAAATTATTTCTTCATTTGAATAACAAGCTTCTTCAAATGAAAAGTCACTTCTTGTCCAATTATTATCTATGTCATGTTGAAATAGTATAAAGTTCATGACTGCTTTTTTATTTTCATCATCATATGTAGAATCAATCGTACAAACATATTCATCCGCTGTAATATGAAATGAAGCAATCAGATTTTCAAGAAATCCTTTTTCCATATTCATATCAAATACGAATGTACCTTCGCTATGAAATACGGAGTAGACATTATGAAAAACACTTTTTAATTCATCTAATTTCAAAATATGGTTTAAGCTATCGCCAGTAGAGATAACATATTGAAATTGCTCATTTATATTGAAATAGCGAGCATCATCGACGATAAAGGTTGCGTTTGGAGCGTTTTGACGTGCGTATTCAATCATTTGGGCAGAACCATCTATACCAGTTACTACAAAATGATTATCGATTAATTTCTTAGTTAGGTGACCAGTCCCGCAGCAAAGATCTAAAATATGAGAATGTGGTGGTGCATATTGTAAAACAAGTTTTTCCAAAAGTCGATAGGAGTGTTCAGCAAAATGCCCCCAATGTTTATCCCACTTTAATGGGCAGTAAGACCCCCACCTCAAGATTCAGCGAAAGCAAAGAAGTTAGGTGGGGGATCAACTGCCCATAAAAGTCCGATTGGTTCAACTAATAATCAGTGGGGGATGAAGAAAACCCCCACTGATTAAAGTTTCACTTTATTATAAATGGATGCGAAAATATCATAATCAGAATATATTAGTTTTTTAGACACATGCATTCACCTCAAAATTCATTACATTATAGTAGTCATGCTTCGTTTTCATTTCAAAACCACATTGTGTATAGCGTTGTAAAGCATTGTTATTTTTCGTTTCAACGTCTAATTCAATTGTTGAAGCTCCTTTTGTAATAAGGGTATGTACCATGGACATAAGAATATCTTTTCCGTATCCTTTACCTTGATAGGAAGGATGAACGGCGAATCCTGATAGTATAGTAGATTGCTCTTGCTTCGAAACTGTAATCGTTCCTATCACTTTTTCGTTCAATATTCATTTTATAATTCCTCACATTCGTATTTAAAAATAGGATGGATGACTTAGCCACTTCTCTAACTCCACACTGCCCTGAATAGATAATAACCGGTACAAATATCGATAGGGATGTCTACATTCTACAAGATTAGGAATAGGCATAATGGTTTCGTAACCTTGTTTAAAAGCATGAGCTTCCTTTTCTGTAAATACATATTCTAAGCTGATAAAATCAAGTTCTCGGGGAGCAACTGCGTAAGCTTCTGTATCTACTAAACCTGTAATAGTTGTACCATCAGATAAAAACTGAGTAGGGTCCATATCAATTAAAACGAGCGTAGACTCCTTTGGTGTTGGCAAGGAAGAAAGTTGTGATTCAAAAGTAGAAAATGCGTTACGGATGCTCGTATTATCGGAATAAAACCTATTTACAAGTTCTTTACTGACTTTTAATATGTGAGACTTAAATTCTTCTAGTGGAACTTGGAAAGTACCTGATGGATTTCCTATAAACTCTGCTTGAAACGAATGAATTTCTGCTAGTCCTTTTCCAAGGCTGAATAAAATTGAATTAGATTGTCCGACAAAGGATTGCAGCGTACTTCCTGTTAGTTTTTCGACACTAACATACTTTCGGCCATTTAAAACATGTTTTTGCAAAATAGTGGGGATGGGCAAGTTAGTATGCTTTTTCAATAATTCGTGTATATATTCTAAATGATGTACGTTCCTTGGATCGATTCCAAAAAGGTTTTTGCATCCCCACCAAAAATCATTGTTTGGTTCTTCAGTCATTTTTGAGGAACGAACGATGACTTCTTCATCTTTAGTTTGGACGAGAAACACATCGCTTGCATGGTCTTCATAACTTGGATGTAAAGTTTGAACAGATAATATAGGTGAAGCGAAGAGTTGTTGTAGCATGAAGGTGCTCCTTTTCTGTAAATTCGATAAATTCATTATATAACAGAATGTGTACGAAGTGGATAATGATAGGGACAACATAGAACTTAAATAAATTTACGGTGAGAAATCAGTGTGAAAATTATATTTTTCTACTTTTGTATGAATTGTCAAAATAATTTTTGATGATAAATCTGTAAAAATACAAAATATAAATCTCATATTTTTCAGTAAATGAAGAGCTAAGCACACTTTCAATAGGGGTATAAAGTAGGTTATGAAAAATATTTCTCAATAATAAAATGAAGAGAAAAATGTGAAGAAATAGAATAGATTCCTTTATAATAGTTTTAAATTGATTAATATAATTAATTATTAATAATATTAGATAGGAGAGAATATGATGGCAAACGTACTCGTAATAAATTTCCCTGGAGAAGGTCATATAAATCCGACTTTAGCTATTGTAAGTGAGTTAATTCGGCGAGGGGAGACAGTTGTTTCGTATTGTATTGAAGATTATAGAAAGAAGATTGAAGCAACAGGTGCACAATTCCGAGTGTTTGAGAATTTCCTCTCTCAAATTAATATTATGGAGCGAGTAAATGAAGGTGGGAGTCCTTTGACGATGCTGTCTCATATGATGGAAGCATCAGAACGTATTGTTACTCAAATTGTAGAAGAAACAAAAGGGGAAAAGTACGATTATTTGATATATGATAATCACTTTCCAGTAGGACGTATTATAGCCAATGTTTTAAAGTTACCTAGTGTTTCTTCTTGTACAACGTTTGCTTTTAATCAGTACATTACTTTTAACGATGAACATGAATCAAGAGAAGTAGATGAAACGAATCCATTGTATCAATCTTGTTTAGCGGGAATGGAAAAATGGAACAAACAGTATGGAATGAAATGTAATAGTATGTATGATATTATGAACCATCCTGGTGATATTACAATTGTGTATACTTCAAAGGAATATCAGCCGCGTTCAGATGTATTCGATGAATCGTATAAGTTTGTTGGCCCATCAATTGCTACTCGAAAAGAAGTAGGTAGCTTTCCTATGGAAGATTTAAAAGATGAAAAATTGATTTTCATTTCTATGGGAACAGTTTTTAATGAACAACCTGAGTTATATGAAAAATGTTTTGAAGCGTTTAAAGATGTAGAAGCGACAGTCGTATTAGTTGTTGGTAAGAAGATAAATATAAGTCAATTTGAAAACATTCCGAATAACTTTAAGTTGTATAATTATGTGCCGCAATTAGAACTATTACAGTATGCTGATGTATTCGTAACACACGGCGGTATGAATAGTTCAAGTGAAGCACTATATTACGGTGTCCCGTTAGTTGTAATTCCGGTAACAGGAGATCAGCCTTTAGTTGCGAAACGAGTAAATGAAGTAGGGGCTGGAATAAGGCTTAATCGCAAAGAATTAACTTCTGAAATGTTACGTGAGTCTGTAAAGAAAGTGATGGATGATGTAACGTTTAAGGAAAAAAGTCGTAAAGTTGGAGAGTCACTTCGAAATGCTGGTGGTTATAATAGGGCAGTTGATGAAATATTAAAAATGAATTCATACTCAAAACTTAAATAAATGTTTGGAGCACACTTACTGTAATATGTAAGTGTGTTTCTATAAATAAATTACATAAAAAATCATTGTAAAGGTGAAACTTTTGTGTATATAAACTGATATCTTTGAATTAGCATTGAAATTACGTTAAAATAATACTAAGAAAATATATAAGTTTTGGGGGTAATGAATGAAGAAAGTATTTGAATACATATTATTAACAATTGGCTCGATTATTGTAGCGGGTTCATTGGAGCTTATTTTAGCACCTAACGGATTAGTAGATGGCGGGGTAACGGCTATTGCTATTATGGCGAATAAAGTTGCTGGGTTGCCGCTTTATGGGGTGTTCTTAGGAATTAATATCCCGATTTTATTATTTACTGCAAAAGTAATGGGAAAGAAGTTCTTTATCCGTACGTCCTATGCAAATGTTGTGACAACACTCGGATTGATTTATTTAAAACCATTTCCAGCAATTACAACTTCTGAATTGTTAATTGTTCTTTATGGAGGAGTTCTATTTGGTGTTGGTGTAGGGATTGTAGTAAAAATGGGCGGAGCAATTGATGGATCAGAAATGTTAGCTGTTTGGATGAATAAACATTTTAAAGTGCCAATTAGTACATTTTTACTTGCTGTAAATGCAGTTATTTTCATCTTTGTTGCCATTTTGTTTTCAATTGAACAAGCGATGTTCTCATTAGCAATTTTCTATATTGTTACGAAGATGATTGATTTCATATTAGATGGTATTAATCAAGGAAAGAGCGTTATGATTATTTCTGGTAAAAATAAAGAAATAGGCGATCTACTTATGAAAGAACTGCAATTATCCGTTACATATCTACATGGAGAAGGTGGTTTTTTAGGAGAACATAAAAGAATCATCTACTGTATTACAAACCGTTTCATTTATCCGAAAATGAAAGATCTCGTTCTCTCTGTAGATCCAACTGCTATAATTGAAGCGTCTTATTCAACAGAAACAACTGGTGTCAAACGTCCGGGAAGGGCAGCGAGATCAGAAAAATAGTGAATGAAATAGCTCCACGTAAGTTATACTTACGTGGAGCTATTCTTATTTGGGGAACCAGGCCTTTTTCAATAATTGGACAACGGTTTCGATACGATTCTCTGGAATACTACCAAAACCGAGTAATACATATGACTCCTCCCTCACATTATGAACAGAATCGTATGTCGAGAGAGGGTATAACTTAATACGTTGTTTTGCAGCTGCATGAATAAGTTCTTGTTCGTTCATACCATTATGAACGTGAAGTACAATATGAAGTCCAGATTGTTCACCGAGTATATGCACGTTATTCCCCATTTCGTTTGTAATAGATTTAATTAAAGAAATATGCTTTCTTTTATATAACGTACGACTTCGGTTAATATGACGTTCCCAATCCCCACTTTGAATAAAGGTAGCAAAGGTAAGTTGTTGCATTGTAGAAACCGTTTGTTTATACATGCCACCAAGTTCTTTATAGGTTTTTAGCAGATGAGGTGGTAAAACGATATATCCCATTCGTAAAGAAGGTAAAAAAGATTTCGAAAAAGTTCCCATATAAATAACACGTTCATTTGAATCTAGTCCTTGTAAAGAAGGAATAGGTTTTCCAATATAGCGAAATTCTCCATCATAATCATCTTCAACAATATACCCTTTACAATCATTCGCCCATTTTAATAACTCGAGTCTTCTAGATAACGGCATAATGATTCCGAGTGGAAATTGGTGAGATGGAGTGACATATGCCACATTGGAACCTGATTCACGTAAAGCAGAAATATGAATTCCTTTATCATCTAAAGGGATAGGGTGAACAGGAAGTCCAGAACTTTGAATCATAGCAGGTATACGGTGAAATCCAGGGTTTTCGATTCCGTATTCTTTTTTTGAACCAAGTAGTTGAAGGAGTAGCCAAAGAAGAGGCTGCGTACCTGCTCCAATAATAATTTGATCAGGTGAAGAATGTACCCCGCGAGCATGATATAAATATTTTGAAATATGTTCTCGTAGAACGAGCTCACCTTGTGGATCCTCTTTGGAAAATAATTCATTTTCATACTGAAATAAAGTTTCGTGTAATGCTCTTTTCCAGTTTGTTATGGGAAAAGCTTTTTGATCAATAAGTCCTTGACTACAATCATAATCATATTGTTCTTTTTCTTTATTGTTAGCACTGTTTGACGCAATTTGTTGTTTCTTTTGAATGACATCAATATCTACTTCCGCAACAAAAATCCCGCGTTTCGGTTTGCTTTCTACATAACCTTCAGCTAGTAATTGTTGATAAGCGGATTCAACTGTAATACGGCTCACATTAAGCTGCATAGCTAAATTTCTGTGAGAAGGAAGGCGTGTACCAGCACATAGTGATCCATGAGAGATTTCGCGTTTCATATATTCGTAAATTTGTAAGTAAATAGGTGTTTTACTTTGTAACACTAAAGGAATATTCAGATCCATTTGTAGACGCTCCTTTTTATACTGGCCTTATAAAAAAGAATAGAACTGTCACTTAAACTAAGGGCAGTCGCTTTCTATAATGATGATATAACATTTAGAAAATTTTATAAATAGCAAGGGGCGAATCATAATGAATGTTAAAGCAGTAGTAACAGAAGCAGATTTACACGATGTATTTCCCGTATTACAACAATTAAGAACGAAAATTTCAAGAGAAGAGGCAAGTTCTTTATTTCAAAAAATGAAAGAAGAAAATTACAAACTATTTTCGCTACGTAACGAAGAGAATGAAGTTGTTAGTCTAGCTGGTGTAGCGATTTGTACGAATTTTTACAATGAGAAACATGTTTTTGTGTATGACCTTGTAACTGCGGAAGCTCACAGATCAAAAGGGTATGGTAAGGTTCTGCTGTCATATGTAGAAAAATGGGGGGAAGAAAAAGGATGCAGTTCTATCGTTCTTACATCTGCGTTTCCAAGAATTGATGCACATCGTTTTTATGAAAGAGAGGGCTTTAATAAGGTAAGCTATTCTTTTTATAAAGCGTTATAATATTAAGTATGTTCCATATGTACAAATATATGGAACCTATTTTCTTTTTCAGATTTGAGCTAGGAACAGGTCTAGCAATATAATTTGTCGAATATTAGAAATTAAAAATGGAATCTTGAATTTAGAGAATGTTAGGAGCGTTTAAACTTGGAAAAAATAAAGAAATTATCTATACCAAATGATGTAAGAGTCATCATTATTTCTGATATTCATGGAGAATTAGATCTTTTTAAGGAACTATTATATAAAGTTAATTTTAACGATGAGGATTATTTAATTATTAATGGTGATCTTTGTGAGAAAGGAAGAAATAGTATTGGCGTCGTAAACTATGTCATGAATCTTGTAAAGAACAATTCAAATGTTCATGTTGTTGAAGGGAATTGTGAAGTTATAGTTGAAGCGCTTGTAAATGAAAATCCTGCTTTAATAAATTATTTGTGTACGCGGAAAAATACAATTTTTAATGAATGGCTAGCGCAATTGAATATTAACGTTCATGAAGAAAGTGATATCCGTGAATTGAAAACAAAATTAATGAGCCATTTCTCAAAAGAAATAAAGTGGCTAACAGAGTTACCAACAGCGATTGAAACGGAAGATTATATATTTGTACATGCTGGCCTTGAAGATAGAGAGGATTGGAAAGAAACAGAACGAAAAAATGCGATAGCAATGCCGGAGTTTTTCAATCAATCACATAAAGTAAATAAGTATGTAGTTGTTGGACATTGGCCTGTTGTAAACTATTCAGAGAAGGCACCATCTAACAATCCTGTTATTGATAAGGAAAAAAAGATTATTGCAATTGACGGCGGAAATACGATTAAAGAGGCAGGGCAATTAAATGCATTTATCATTCATAGGAAACCAACAGGTGATAAGTTTTCTTATACATATGTAGACTGTTTTCCAGAGTATGAAGTAATAGCAGATTTTCATGCCGATGCAACAATGCAGGGCGGGGTTACCTATCCACATTATTACATAGAGCCTATTGAGAAGAAGCAAGATTACACAATATGTAGGCAAAAGGAAACGAATACATTACTTTCTGTGAAAGATGAATACATTAGGCAACTTGATTCAGGTGAATACACAGTGAAAACGGATATATCTTGTGCGCAAATAAGCGTAAAAAAAGGGGATATTGTTTCTCTCATTGATGGTAGCTGCTCAGGATATGATTTAATTAAAAAAGATGGAGTAGAAGGCTGGATAGAGAAAGGGATTTTAGTTGAGATAGAAAAGACGAAAAAGAAAATATTTAGCTGAAATAGGAGGGATGTAACCTCCTATTTTTTTTAAGAAGTAGATTGCTTGCTATCTTTAATAAGTAAATAAATCGTACTCGGTAAAATGACAAGCGTCATTCCTAAAATAATCGCTAGTATGGCATAACCTCTATATGGAGCAGAAACGATAAATGGAAGCCCCGCTAGGAAAATACCTGCTATCATCATTGAAATACTACAAATATTTGAAGCTCTTTTTTCAAGGTGCTTATCATTCCATTCCAATGAAACGGTTGATTTAGTCGTATCAATTTTGGAACTGAAATAACCTATTAATATAAATAAAAGCCCTAATGCTAAAAATATGAAATAATCAAGAGGAAGTGAAAAGCCAAGGGCGATAAGGGCAATGACAATATCAACAAAAAATAAGAATAGTAACATTGTGTTGCCGATCCAATGGAGAAATTTCTCGTTACTCGCTGCTTTAGATAAAGCTAAAAATAAAAAGAATAAGAAGGAACATATAATTATATTTACGATCACAAAAGTACTTTTATCCATCATTGACGTAGGTGTTCCATTGAAGTCCCATTTCGTAACAATACGTAATGGTAAGAAGAAATAGAGAATAATATTTGTCGTAATAATAGTGAGAAACAAAGTGATACTAAATCGATTATTCATTGAATCACCAGCTTTCTACATGAATAATTGGTATCTTATAACAAAATTATACAATATAATAAACGATATTTGTTTTGATTTTTCAGAAAAAACATTATAATTATATATGAAATAAAGAGGAACGTAGGAGGAAATTATGAAAAGCGTAATCGTAAAAGGGGATAGAGTAACAATTCGTACAATTGAAGAATCAGATATAAAAACATTATGGAATCTCGTGTTTAAAGAAGAAAATCCAGAATGGAAAAAATGGGATGCACCGTATTTTCCGTTTTCAATGCAAGAATACTCATCCTATAAGGAGAAGATGCAAACTCGTTTAAAAGAAGAACCTCTATCCAATTTAATTATAGAACATAACGGTCAAGTTATAGGGACGGTCGGATTTTATTGGGAGTATAAACCGACGCGTTGGTTGGAGATGGGAATTGTTATTTATAATCCGGCTTACTGGAATGGAGGCTACGGTACAGAAGCGTTAACGTTATATCGGGATTTACTATTTGAAAAGATGGAGATTGGTAGAGTAGGGCTCACGACTTGGTCTGGTAATGGACGAATGATGAAAGTAGCGGAGAAAATAGGAATGAGTTTAGAAGGTAGAATGCGCAAATGTCGTTATTATAACGGAACGTACTATGATTCTATTCGAATGGGGATGATTCGTGAAGAATGGGAAGCACTATGTGTAACAAAGGGGTGAAGGGATATGTACGCTATTATTGCTACATTTGATCGTGTGTTTACTAATAAAATTACAGAATTGCAAAATGAATTAACAAATATCATTGGCGTAAATCAATTAGCAGGAGGAGAACCTCATATTACATTAGCTGATTATAATGAGTTAAATGTTCATTTATATAAGGAGAAATTAGGGGAGTTTGTAGCTATGCAAGAAAATATGGACCCAGTAACTTTTCCTTCTGTTGGAGTTTTTCCTACTAACGGAACGGTCTTTCTAGCACCGACTGTTACCGATGAATTGTTAAAACTTCATCATTCTTTTCATGATTATTTAAAAATTTTTCATGACAACCCAAATTCATATTACGTACCGGGAAAATGGGTTCCGCATTGTACGATTGCAAATAGATTATATACAAAGCAGCTTTTACGTGTAATGGAATATATTTATGAAAAATTTGATCATGCAACAGCTTCAATTGAGAAATTAAAATTAATAAAGGTGAATTATGAAAATGGCTCTGCCATTTCTTCTCGTATATTAGCAGAATATAATTTAAAAAGAATGGAGACATCGAGATGACATATGTAATTAGAGAAATGAAGCAGGAAGATATTCATGCTGTACAATCAGTAGCGAAAATAGCTTGGCATGATACATACGAAGGCATTATTCCGAGAGAGATTCAAGACAGTTTTTTAGACGAGGCTTATTCTGATGAAAAAATGAAATATCGTCTTGAGAATACACATTTATTCGTTGCAGAAGAAGAGGGAGAAGTAATTGGCTTTGCAAATTTTTCACCTGTTAGGCTGCAAAACGAAGCAGAATTAGGAGCGATTTATTTGTTACCAGATCAACAAGGAAAAGGGATAGGAAGTGCTTTATTACAAAAAGGGTTAACGGTATTAAAAGGAATTCGGAAACTATACATTCATGTGGAAGCAGCGAATGAAAAAGGAAAGCGGTTTTATGAAGCGAAAGGTTTTGCACAATTAGAGGAATTTGAAGAAGATTTTGAAGGACATATGATGCAGACAGTAAGGATGGTTTTATACATATAAGGAGGACTAGAAATGAAAATTTTTGATTTTAATGAAAAAGTAGGAAAGCAAATCACAGCATTTCAATCTAATTTCATAATGTCGAAAATAGTAAATCATCAAGGGAATATACATATCGGTGCTATGCATTTAAAAGAGAATGGAATAATTGGGTATCATGAAGCAGTTGTATCGCAACTGCTTCTTATTGTGGACGGCGAAGGATATGTATGCGGGACAGATAAAGAAAAAGTGAAGGTGGAAGCGGGACAAGCTGTGTTTTGGGAGAAGGGTGAGTTTCATGAGACAAGTACAGATCATGGATTAACGGCAATTGTTATGGAAGCGGAGGATCTTGAACGAGCGATATTAATGCCTATTAAAGAGGAGAGTTGTGAAAAATGATAGAAAAGGCAAACCGGGAAGAAACGGACGAAATAATACAATATGCAGCTCAATCGCTTTTTGAAGGTACGAGGGGAAATTGTCAGTTAAATACAGAGAAAGCAATTGAAATTACAAGGCCGATTGTAGAAAAAGGAGCATATTATTTAGTCGTTAAAGAAGAAAACAGTGTAATGGGATGGATATTAATAGGGGAAAATACGGACTATTTTTCTCGTGAAAAACTAGGGTTTATTTACGAATTATATGTTTTTCCAGAGTACCGTGGGAAAGGGTTATCAAGAAAATTAATGGAGGCTGGTATTAAGGAATTACAAAAGAATTATTCAGAAATTCGTTTGAATGTATTTGCTGGAAATTTTGCAAAAGAGATGTATGAACAGTTTGGTTTTGTTGAAAGGCAGGTAATTATGACTTTGAAGTGAGAATAATAGTTTAAACGGGAGAAGTGAAAGCATGAGAAAAGAAAATGAGTATGTTACGTATTTACAAAGGTTGTATCCGGATTTACAAATAAATTCCGTTTATATAAATGAAATAGGTCAAAATAATGATGTGTTAATTGTAAATGATAATATAGTATTTCGGTTTCCGAAATATGAAAAAGGTATTCAGAAACTTCGAATAGAAACACAGTTGCTAGAGAAAATAAGGCCCTTCATTACGCTTCAAATTCCCAATCCAAGTTATCAAGGGTTTCAAAATGAAGTACCAGGGAAAGTATTTGCAGGTTATGAGATGATTGAAGGAGACCCGTTTTGGAAAAATGTTTTTACGGAAATAAATGATGAAAAGCGATTACAGAAACTTGCGTTCACATTGGCGAGATTTTTAAAAGAGTTGCATGAAATTCCGTTATCTACATTCGAAGGTATTATGCAATGTGATAGTACTGATATGTATTCAGAAATAAATAGTTTATATAGCCAGTTAAAAGAACATGTTTATCCATTCATGAGAAATGTAGCGAGAAAAGAGGTCTCAACATCGTTTGAGTGATATTTAAATGAAAGTAGTCATTTTAACTTTACTCCTAGTCTTGTTCATGGGGACTTTGGCATGACAAACATTTTATATAGTGCAACAAAAAAGAATATTTCAGGGGTCATAGATTTTGGCGGGGCGAGCATTGGAGATCCAGCTTATGATTTTGCTGGCATATTAGCTAGTTATGGAGAAGAGTTTTTACAACTATTTGAAGCCTATTATCCTAATTTAGAAGCAGTAAAGGAGCGAATGTATTTTTATAAGAGTACATTTGCGCTTCAAGAAGCATTATTTGGCGTACTAAATAATGATAAGAAAGCTTTTGAAGCTGGTATAGCACAGTATGTATAAAAAGCCGATTTTAAATCGGCTTTTTATTATTATCGATACATCGTCCACATCCCAATGTCTTTAAACCCTAGTCGTTTATAAATTCGTCCAGCAGCTGGATTGTTATAAAATAAACAAAGTGTTCGGCCTTCTTTCGTAAAGTCCTGAATCATTTTTTGCAATATGAGCGAAGCATATCCGCTCCCGCGATAATTCGGATGTGTACATACGCCAATTACCATAGCAGATAATGAATTTTCAGCAGATGTAGAGGCGGATGCAATAATAGCACCGTCTTTTTCAATATAATACGTACGTCCTGTATTTGTTTGGAGAGCTTGTCTTAATATTTTCTCTGATTCATTAGCAGTTGGGAATTCAGCGATGTTACTTCGTAATTGCATAATTCGCTCTACATCATCCAGTGTGGCAAGTTTAATGGTTTCTTGGGCAGGCGTACTAGGTAAGTTGTCGGCATCTATACATTCACAAAAATACATTTCATTTTTAGTACCTAGTTGTATACTTGAAACGGTTTCAAATCGTTCAACAATAGTTGACTTACCAGAGAGTTTCAGTGGCGTATATGCGGAAAGAAGTGCCTCATAGTCAGTTACTATAAACTCTTCTTTACTATATGGTATAAATGAATCGTGAAATCGAAGTAAAATCGATTGTAATGTTCCATTCTCTTTAAATACTCCCCATAGTTCTTGAAAATCTGTATCATAACCGAAAGCTTCAATATCTCCAATAATAAATAAGTTAAGGGCTGCTTCTTCTTTTAGGTAAGCGAATACTTGTTCATGATCTTTCTTTGTTAATTTTCGCATCATAACGAATTGACCTCTTTTTCATTTTTCTAAATATTACAACTTAAGTTTTTTGAAATCAATATAAAATTTTATGTTTAGTTCACAAACTTTCGGAAAAACTAGGAAAGATATGACAAAGGAGGTTATGAACGGTGGATCATCCAATTCAAGGATTAATGAAAGCAGCAATGGAAAATTTAAAAGAAATGGTCGATGTAAATACGATTGTTGGAGAGCCTGTTCAAACGGCTGACGGTGGTGTAGTGTTAACGGTTTCTAAAGTAGCGTTCGGGTTTGGAGCAGGAGGTTCTGATTTCCAAACGAATGATGGACAAAGAGCGAACGGTAACCCTGCATTTGGTGGCGGTAGCGCGGGTGGTGTTTCTATTACACCAGTAGCATTTCTTGTGGTGAATAAAGATGGAGTAAATATTCTTCATTTACAAAATGCGACACATTTAGCAGAGAAAATGATTGAATTAGCTCCACAAACAATTGATAAAATTCAATCGATGTTCCAAAAAGATGAAAAGAAAGAGGGAAATCATCATCCTCAAAACCCAGATGAAATCCTTTAAAAACGCCTGCTTACGAGCAGGTGTTTTTTCTTGTAATCACTATGTAATAAAACACATGAAATTGTAAATAGTTTTTGAAGTTTTTTCTATGTTTCTAAAATTTTTCATGTTAAAATATGCTATAGAATTGAAACATATAAAACGAAGGTGGCTAGGTGCTTTGTCTGGAGGATCTGACCAAGTAAAGAATATGATATATATTAATGGTAATCGTCGGGGTCATTGTTTTATTACATCAGGAATTACGTTTAAAGAGTTTGCAAGTAACATCCCTTCACCGCTTCATCAAGTGTTGCTTTTGAAGCATAACTTTGAATGGACAGATTTTCATTATCATACTTTATTTGAATATGTTGAGGAAGAAAATATACATAAGTTAATTCAAGCAGAGATTGATGAATTTGATGAATTTTGTTGGGTAGATTTTGATGATGCAAGCGATTTAGATGAACTTGAGCCAAAAGAAATTGCAGAGCTTTTATATTTGGCTCACAAAAAAGAACCACTTGCAAGAACGTTCTTTCCGTTATTGAAAAATAGATTTGTTTATTTTTCACATGATGACGGATGGTACAACAAAGTGTATTATCGTAGAATTGCTGATTTTGTAGGAATGTTAAGTAAAGTCATTCCTTATAAACTCGGTGCTTTCGGTAAGAAACGTTTTTCTTTCTTCCAAAAATCAAAAATTTTCCCAGCAATTTCAAAAGAAGTGATTATGGGGCTTATTCCATTAATGGAAGATGGTCTTTATATTGATCTGGCAGGAAAAATTGAGTCAAGAAGAGGTCTTGAAATTCCGGTATATGTAGTGGGTTCGTATGAAAGTACGGATGAGGTACTAGATAATATCGATGAATTGAAAGAAGAAGCAACAGAGACTGGTTGGCTTATTTTTGATAAGAAAGAACAAGAGTGGCAATGGGTTGTAGACTAAGAAAACTTGGCGCATGCAGTCAAGTTTTCTTGTCTTTTGAAAGGAGTACAAATGAAGAAGTATTATACAATTGTGGGTATTGTAAGTATTATTCTTGTGGCAATTTTACTTATCACTTGTCCGAAAGAATCAGATTTTAAATTGTATCTAGAAGATAAGTATGCATTGAAATGTGATGAGAGTAGTTTTGAATGCACACAAAATGTAGATGGTAAAAAAGAAAAACTAAAATTTGAAAGTACAGATGCACGAAATGGTGTATTCTTTATGACTGTAAAGCAAACATTTAAAACAGAAGCTGGTGTTACGAAAGAATATAGCGGAGTAGGAATGTTTGGTACATTTCTTTTTGTTTCAGAGAAGACTTTCTAGTAATAGAAGGTCTTTTTCTTATGCTTATGTTCATATAGATGAAGTAAGACAAGCATAGGAGGGGTATTGATGAAGAACACATGTATTGTTTGTGGCGGTGAGGAGTTTTTCTCTTCTACATTATACGCACGTACGAAACAAGATTGGGCGTATGCGCCAAATATGTACCGTTTTGAAAAGGTGTTTATTGAGCATCGGGATGAAGAAAATTATCCAGTGTTTCAAGAAATTACAGCGAAACATTGTTGTGGATGCGGTCATATTATGTTGTATCACGAATGAACACACCAAGTATAACTTGGTGTGTTTTTTTAAAACGCTGACAAAGCAAGCGGATAAAGTAAAGTAAATAAAACAGAAAAACTACCAAAACCAATTGCGGTATATCCAAGTGTTCTTGCTCCAAAATTGACAGCTAATAAGCCGACTAAAATCGCAAGAGAACCGAGTGTAACTGGATAAAATGCAATGGAGAAAAGCGAAAGAAATAAAGCGACATAGCCTATCATTGCACCGGTATTTGTACCTTCTATTTCATTTGCAATTTCTTTACGCTTATGTCTAATTGGTATGCCAGCTGGTGATATTTCAGCTGCATACTCTTCGTTTTTTTCACCACTTTTAAAATGATGATTTCTCTTTCTTCGCATGTACATCCCTCTCTTTCAATTGGGTGTATCTATAGTATCTTTCAAAATGAGAAGAGCATGAGTATGAGTTAAACCCAAGTAAAGCAAAAATTGGAGAATAAAGATTCCTTCATTAGCATGTACATCTCCTTATGAAGATAAAACAGGGATTTTGGAAAATGATGTAGAATGAAATGAGTGACAAAACGTGAAGGTAGGGGATTGCATGAAAAAATTTAATTGGCATGAGTCAGCAGAGAAAAAATGGGATAGTAGTGCAGAATTTTGGAACCAAAATAGTCAGGAGATGTGGGATAGTGGGAGTAGGAGTACGATTATTCCATTTTTTGAACAATACGTGAAGAAAGAAGCCAAGGTGCTTGACGTTGGTTGTGGTGATGGATACGGTACATATAAATTAAGTCGCGCAGGATATAAAGCAGTTGGTGTAGATTTATCGGAAGTGATGATTCAAAAAGGGAAGGAGCGCGGAGAAGGACCAAATTTATCTTTTATAAAAGGAGATCTTTCTTCCTTACCATTTGAAAATGAACAATTTGAAGCAATTATGGCAATTAATTCTTTAGAATGGACCGAGGAGCCATTACGAGCATTAAATGAGATTAAGCGTGTTTTACAAAGAGATGGATATGCATGTATTGCAATTTTAGGACCGACAGCAAAGCCACGAGAGAACAGTTATCCTCGTTTATATGGCAAGGATGTTGTTTGTAATACGATGATGCCTTGGGAATTTGAACAGTTAGCGCAAGAACAAGGTTTTGAAGTTGTAGATGGTATCGGTGTATATAAGCGCGGAGTAAATGAGCAGATGTTAGGTCAACTACCTACAGAATTACAACAATCGTTAACATTCTTATGGGTATTTATGTTAAAAAACGTATAAAGAAATGAAAGAATTTTTAGGAGGTAAATAAGTGCAGAAAATACAAAAAACTGATACAATATCATCAGAACCAATTAAAGGGGGACTAGGGTATATGACAACTACTACAACAGTTAAATCCGACATTGAAATCGCACAAGAAGCGAGTATGAAGAAGATTCAAGAAATTGCAGCTGATTTAAATATTTTAGAAGATGAATTAGAGCCATACGGGCATTATAAAGGTAAGCTATCTCTTGATATTTTTAAGCGCTTACAGAATGAGAAAGACGGTAAAGTTGTTTTAGTAACAGCGATTAACCCAACTCCAGCTGGAGAAGGTAAATCAACAGTAACAGTTGGTTTAGGTCAAGCTTTTAATAAAATTGGTAAGAAAACAGTAATTGCACTTCGCGAACCATCTCTTGGGCCAACGATGGGACTAAAAGGCGGAGCAGCAGGCGGTGGTTTTTCACAGGTTGTACCTATGGAAGACATTAACCTTCACTTTACTGGAGATATCCATGCGATCACAACTGCTAATAACGCGTTAGCGGCGTTTATTGATAATCATATCCAACAAGGAAATACACTTGGAATTGATACGCGTAAAATCGTTTGGAAACGCTGTGTTGACTTAAATGATCGTGCCCTACGTAACGTAGTAATTGGTCTTGGTGGACCCGTTCAAGGTGTACCACGTGAAGATGGTTTTGATATTACAGTAGCATCTGAAATTATGGCCGTATTCTGCCTTGCGACAGATATTCAAGATTTAAAAGCACGTCTATCACGCATCGTAGTTGCTTATAATTTTGCAAATCAACCTGTAACGGTTAAAGATTTAGGTGTAGAAGGTGCGTTAACATTATTATTAAAAGACGCATTAAAACCAAACTTAGTACAAACGCTAGAAAATACACCAGCTATCATTCATGGCGGACCATTTGCGAATATCGCTCACGGTTGTAACAGTGTTATCGCTACAACAATGGCAGCAAAATTAGGTGATTATGTTATTACAGAAGCTGGATTTGGTGCTGATTTAGGTGCAGAGAAGTTTTTAGATATTAAAGCTCGTGCAGCTGGTATTAAACCAGAAGCAGTTGTTATTGTTGCGACGATTCGTGCGCTTAAAATGCATGGCGGCGTAGCAAAAGATCAATTAAAAGAAGAAAATGTAGACGCATTAGCAAAAGGTATGGAAAACTTACAGAAGCATGTTGAAACAATTCAAAGCTTCGGTGTGCCTTTCGTAATTGCAATTAATAAATTTATTACAGATACAGATGCAGAAGTTGCTTACTTACAAGAATGGTGTAATGAGCGTGGCTATGCAGTATCCTTAACGGAAGTTTGGGAGAAAGGTGGCCAAGGTGGAGTTGACCTTGCTGAAAAAGTGTTAAAAGAAATTGAAAAAGGCGAAAACAACTACGCACCACTTTATGAGTTAGAATTACCATTAGAAGAAAAAATTCGTACAATTGCTCAAAAAGTGTACGGTGCAAAAGATATTGAATTTGCTCCAAAAGCGCGTAAGCAATTAGCTCAATATGAAGGAGAAGGCTGGAGTAACCTACCAGTTTGTATGGCGAAAACACAATACTCTCTTTCTGACGATGCAACAAAATTAGGTCGTCCATCTGACTTTATCGTTACAATTCGTGAGCTAAAACCATCTATTGGTGCAGGCTTTATCGTTGCGTTAACAGGAACAATGTTAACAATGCCAGGCCTTCCGAAACAACCAGCAGCACTACAAATGGATGTAAATGAAGATGGAAAAGCAGTAGGTTTATTCTAAAAGGTTGTAATTCATCTCGTTTATCTGTAAACTATATATACATCAAGTGGCGCCTTTCCATCGAAAGGCGCCTGTTTTTTGGAGGAAATTATGTTTGATCCAACTGCTTTTGATAATTTAAAAGTAATCGTAGAAGGCGCTGTTTATGATTTTGATTTACATGGAGATATTCTTGTAACAGATCGAAAAGATATGATGGACCTTGCTTCATTAAGTCGTATATATCATATCTCATTTCAATTAACAGAACCATTCGAACCGTTAGTAGAAGCAACATTTTCGCTATCTGTAGATGCAAAGAACTTGTCTGGTGAAATACTAGAAGTGCCTCAGTTTACACCAGGTTGTGAAATGAAGCTAGCATTTTCATTCCCGTTAGAACAACCAGAAGTAAAATGCGAAGAAATTGAAACATTAATGCGTTCTATATGGGGAAAAGAAAGAATGATTATGCAGAAAGTTTCATACGAATATAATAAGCAAGCGATTTCATATCATAATAAGGTAGAGGTTCTATTTCAAAAAGCGATTACAGAAGACCATGTTGATGATTTAATAGCTGTTATTTCACACATGATAGAAACGGTGCGAACAATACAACATTTTCTTCAAAAATAGAGATAAAGGAGAAAAACAAATGATAAAAGATATGCAACCATTTTTACAACAAGCTTGGGAGAAGGCTGGTTTTAAAGAGTTAACTGAAATTCAAAAACAAGCGATTCCAACTATTTTAGAAGGACAAGACGTTATAGCTGAATCTCCAACTGGAACAGGAAAAACATTAGCGTACTTATTACCCCTTTTACATAAAATTAATCCTGAAGTAAAACAGCCACAAGTTGTTGTTTTAGCACCAACACGTGAACTTGTCATGCAAATTCATGAAGAGGTTCAAAAGTTTACAGCAGGAACTGAAATTTCAGGTGCATCTTTAATTGGTGGTGCCGATATTAAGCGCCAAGTTGAAAAATTAAAGAAACACCCAAGAGTAATTGTCGGTTCACCAGGCCGTATTTTAGAATTAATTCGTATGAAAAAGCTAAAAATGCATGAAGTAAAAACAATTGTATTTGATGAGTTTGATCAAATTGTAAAACAAAAGATGATGGGTGCTGTACAAGATGTAATTAAATCTACGATGCGCGATCGTCAATTAGTATTCTTCTCGGCGACAATGACAAAAGCGGCAGAAGATGCGGCACGTGATTTAGCAGTGGAACCACAATTAGTACGTGTAACACGTGCAGAATCAAAAAGCTTAGTTGAGCATACGTATATCATTTGTGAGCGACGCGAAAAAAATGATTACGTAAGAAGAATTATGCATATGGGCGATGTAAAAGCAGTTGCGTTCTTAAACGATCCATTCCGTTTAGATGAAATTACTGAGAAATTGAAATTCCGTAAAATGAAAGCAGCGGCTCTTCATGCAGAAGCAAGTAAGCAAGAACGTGAAGCAACGATGCGTGCATTCCGCGGCGGGAAATTAGAAATTCTACTTGCTACTGATATTGCAGCACGTGGAATCGATATTGACGACTTAACACATGTAATTCACTTAGAATTACCAGACACAGTAGACCAATACATTCACCGCTCAGGACGTACTGGACGTATGGGTAAAGAAGGAACTGTTGTATCTCTTGTAACACCGCAAGAAGAGCGTAAATTACTACAATTTGCGAAAAAATTAGGTATCGTATTTACGAAGCAAGAAATGTTCAAAGGATCATTTGTAGAAACGAAACCGAAAGCACCAAAGAAAAAGAAACCAGCGTTTACTGGGAAGAAAAAGCCTAGATAAATGATGGGGAAGGCGTAACTATTTGTAGTTACGCCTTTTTTGTTTGTAATCAAGTGATAATGGGAATTGTATTAGTGCTTTTTTATATGCTTCTACTGGGGGGATCGAAAAAAGGTAGTTTATTTATTTGGTTTATACGAGGAAATAATATAAAAAAAGTCGAATATTAAATTGGATTCAATGGATATAACATGATCGAAAGAAATGATTATTTTGACGGACTAGATGGGATGAGTCAGTCGATAAATTTTGCAAAGAAGTACATACCAACTCAAAAGGAATAATGATAGTACATGTAGAAACCTACTTAGAATATAAAAAACATTAGGGGGAAATGAAATGATTCATAAGGTCGGACAAATTATGCTGTATGTAAACAATCAAGATGAGGCAGTCAATTTTTGGACGGAAAAGGTAGGGTTTCATGTAGTTGCAGAGGAAGATAACAAACAAGGAATGAGATGGATTGAAATCGCTCCGAAAAGTGAGGCAGAAACAAGCATTATATTACATAATAAAGAAGTGATTTCTAAGATGAGCCCAGAATTAAATCTTGGTACACCGTCACTAATGTTCTTCTCAGAAAGTCTGGATCAATTATATACAGATTTAAAAAATAAAAATGTTACTGTTGGTGAAATGGTAACTATGCCTTCTGGTAAAGTATTTAACTTTGCTGATAGTGAAGGGAATTATTTTGCGGTTATGGAAAAGAACCGATAATAATATTGCTATGTGAAAATCCCCCTCAAACATATTGAGGGGGATTAAATCTTTGAAATGAATTTTTCATTGGAGAGTTGATTAATATAAAATGCACCTTTTTCAATAGCAGTTTCCATATAACCGACCATTTGATTAAACGTAAATACCTGTAAGTCTTCATGCAAATTTTGCTCTGGATACAACATATCTTCAAAAAGATACTTTCGAAAAGCCAAAACGTTTTCTTTAGAAACCTCTTCAATATCCACAATGTGAGCCTCTTGATTGAGAAGAGAGAAGAGCTGTTGTTCTTTATCGTAATGATGAAGCAACTTTGCATTTAACAATTTAAAATCGTTATAGTACATAGGTGCAATCGTTTCGTCATTTTCTATTCTATTTTTTAGCCAAGGTAGAAAAAAGCCGCTTAGCCAATTGTCATCGGCAATGAGGTGGGTGTAATAGCCTAAAAGAAAAGGGGAATCCATATGGGCTCTATATTTTTGAAAAAAAGAATTGAAATCTATCCTTCTCGTATAGTTTTTCGTCGTGCCTGCGTAAAAATGTGAAGTTCCTTTTTCTTCTGTTGAATGAACCGCATCAGGGGCTACACCTCCGAGTATGAAAGAAGTTTTATCTTGAATACATAGTTTTTCGGCAATACCGTTAGCGATAATAGCATGCATAATTCGTGATCCCATGAATGACACCTCGGTTTCAAGTATTCATTTCAGGAAGATGACTGAACAGTTAGTATTACTTTCCCTGTACTTTTTCTACTTTCGACCCATTCATGTGCTTTCCCTGCATCTTGGAGTGGAAAAGATTTCGTAGCCGTTATTTGCAAACGCCCGTCACGCAAATAACGGAATACTTCATTTGCAGTTGCTTGGAGTAGTTCAGGACGTTTTTTTCGTGTAGTTCCAAAGCTAAAACCGAGTATAGAACGGCAACTTGCATGTAAATCTTTCGTTTGGAAATTGCCAATTTCACCACTAGCATTACCGAAATGAACGAGGCGACCGTAATAAGCAAGACATTTTAAACTTCTTTCCGAAACAGTTCCAGAAATAGAATCTAAAATTACATCAACCCCTTCACCGTTTGTCAGCTCATTGACTTTCTCTGCAAAATCTTCATTCTGATGACAAATTATATAATCAGCTCCAGCATATAAAGGAATTTCTTTTTTTGCTTCACTTCCGACAGTACCGATAACTGTTCCAGCCCCTAATAGTTTTGCAAGTTGAATAGCTGTAGTACCGATTCCACCAGCAGCCGCATGAATGAGTACTGATTCGCCTTGTTGAAGCCTTGCAACATTTGCGAGTAAATTATAACTTGTAAAAGATACAATCGGACAAGCAGCTGCAGTTTGAAAGTCGACTTCATCAGGTAATACGAAAGTAAGATTTTCATTTGAAACAACGTATTCTGCATAAGATCCATTTTGAGGAAAAGCAATGACACGTTGTCCAGGGTTTATATTTTTCACATGAGAGCCGACACGTTCTACTATACCAGCGACATCTATCCCTGGAATAAAAGGTAGTGCTTTATTTCCTTTTTTGCCATAACGTGATTTAATGTCAGCGAAATTTACACTTGTAGCAACAACGCGAATTAAAACTTGATTTTCTGAAATAACCGGCATATCCACATCTGTATATTTCATCACTTCAGGACCACCGAACGATGTTACAATGATAGCTTTCATTATTTATCCCCCTAAATTTGACTATATAAATCATTTTAAATCTTTATCAGAAATTGGAAAATTATATAATAGTTATGCAAGGTTATAAGTGAAGCTTATGAACGTATTGAATCATTATATTAATTTATATAAAAACTTTTGAAAAAATCGAACGAAATATGGATTACTTGCCAATATAAAGTGTAAGACAAAGGAGGGATGGTACATGAAGGATGAAACAGTGTATACAGATTTGATCCAATTAACTTTATCAGGCAATAAAGAAGCGTATAGCGAATTGTATGATGTAACGATTCACGAAGTATATAAGACAGCACATTTTTTAATAGATGATAAAGCGGATGTAGATGATGTCGTTCAAGAAATATACATACAACTATATGAATCGCTTCGTAAGTATGATAGCGAGAAGCCATTTCGTCCTTGGCTAATTGGACTTGCGATTAAACAAATTCACTCTTATAGAAGAAAGAGGTGGATGCGACTACGAATTATAAAAAAAGCAGAAGAGCAGAGAAAACCGGTACAAATTGATTTTTCTAACGATGTTGTAAGTAAAATATCAAATCAAAAGCTAATCGAACTTATTCATAAATTACCGTATAAATTGAAACAAGTTATTATTTTAAGATACTTGCACGACTACTCACAAGAAGAAGTAGCACAAATATTACATATTCCAATTGGTACTGTGAAATCTAGAATTCATTCGGCCTTAAAGAAACTACGTCAAAAAGAGCAAGTAGAAGAAATCTTTTTAGGAGAGGTAGGGAATGTGAAATGAGTTTAGATTGTAAGGTTCGAGAATCTATACAAGAAGAAGCGAAGGGGATTGTTGCACCGCCGGAGTTAAAAGAAAAAGTAATCGTTCAAATAAAAATGAATCGTGGTGGAAGTAAGGTGAAAAAACGCCTTATCGCAGGAGTTCTTGCAGCGGCCTTTTTAATCCCGACAACTGGTTTTGCGTATCAATCTATTATGGCAGATGGTATATACGGGTCTTTTGAAAACTTAAAAAAACATGCTGGAACGATGACATTAGAGGCGTACATGCGTTTTAGTGCAAAGCTATCAGAAGCGAAAGATGAAATGGGGACAAAAGAATATGAAGTGTTTACAAAAGAACTAAAGAAATTAACAAATGCAAAGCTTGCGTACGGAGATGCGAACGGTAATATTGATTATGATGCATTATCACCAGAAAAAAGAGAAGAAATGAAAACGGTAAGTATGGGCCTTCAACCATACTTTGATAAATTAAATGGTCATAAATCTAGTAAAGAAGTATTAACGCAAGAAGAGTTTGATCGCTATATGGAAGCTTTAATGACACATGAAATAGTACGAGTGAAAACAAAATCAACTGGTGCAATAAAAGTAGAAGAAGTACCTGAGGCATATAAAGAAAGATTTATGAAAGCGGAGCAGTTTATGGAGTATGTAGATGAAAAGGTGAGATAAGTAAAAAAGCTCAGAGTCTAAGCTCCGAGCTTTTCTTATTGAAACGTAAATATATTAACCACCTATGCCTTTTGCTAGCAATAGGAAGTATACAACTACTAATATTAAGCCATTTAATGCAGTACCAACTATTCTGAATAACCAATTTTTTGATGCGATTGCAAAAATAATACCTAGTAATGAAAGTATACCTAGAATCGTAATAATTAAGGTTAAATTTGTATGAGGTCCTCTTAGAATAAAGAAAGAACATATACTTGCGAGAAACATTAGACACGAGAATCCAAAAAGTCTATACATAATAATTCTCCCTTGATTGAAATGTAATTTGACTTAGTACGTGATTTTCTTTAGTTTAACATAAATTTCCTAGTACAAATTGACTATATACACTATAAAAAACGAGTATAAAATATACGTGATTTCATACTCGTTTTAATATTACTTAAATTTCCTTACTGCATGAATAGCTACTCTTACAAGCAATATCGCGCTTATAAATAAACCACAGTAACCAACGACACTTAAAAATTGATCATTTGGTTCTTTCGCATTGTTTGCTAAATGCAATACGCCTACTGAAATCCCACCAAATGCAGTTCCAATAAATGCAATGAGGAATTGTGAGATGAATGTAGTAATAAATGATGCATTTGTTTCGTCAGAGAAAAAGCCGACCTTTACGGATAGTTCTCCGTTTTCTAGTTTTGAACTTAAATCATCTAGTTTTCTAGGAATGCGTCGCATGGCAGGTAACATAGAAAGTAATTCGTTTGTTGCAGCTTCTTTTAGATTTGAATAATTGTTAATTGGCATGAAACTAGCTGCATGATCTCTCGCAAAGCGCTTTGCTTCATCCATTAAATTGAATTCAGGATTTAGTTGTACCATCGTTCCTTCTAGCGTAATGAGAGAGCGGAAAGCACCTGCAACCATTGGATAAAATGCTAATTCAAATTCAGCGATTATTTGAAATAACCCTTGCATGAATTCTTCAGAACTATTTGTAGAAACGTACGTACTTTGGATTAATAATTGACTGATAGATTGTTCTAATCCTTCTTTATCAACATTTGGTTTCTTTTCAACTAATTGAAGCAGTCCATCAAGCAAGACATATGAATTTTTGCGCTCAAAGCCGATAAGCAGTCTCTTGAATGCATCTTGTTGTAGTGTTCCTAAACGTCCGACAGAACCAAAATCAAGTAATGCAGGAGTGCCATCACGAAGAATATACACATTACCTGGATGAGGGTCTGCATGGAAAATACCTTTAAAGAAAATCTGTTCTAAAATACAATCAAAGAGTTGTCGTTGTACTTTTTTCGTATCAATTTGTAATTCATTTAATAATGCTGACCCACTTTTAACACTTACTCCATCTAAAAATTCAAGCACAAGTATTTTTGAATTACTGTATTCTTGATATACTTTCGGTATTTTTACTGTCGTTTCACTATTTTTTAGTGAATCTGACACTTGTTCGAAGTTACGAGCCTCAATTTTGAAATCAATTTCTTCTTTCATTGCGATAGAGAAGCCATGTGCTAAATCAAGAAATCCGATATTTTTAGCCCAAGTTGATTTGTTGGAAATCCATAGAGCGAAGTGAATTAAAATATCTAAGTCACGTTTAATTGTCTCAGAAATATTAGGACGTAGTAGTTTAACGACGACATCCTGGTCGTTATCTTTCAACTTCGCTTTATGTACTTGGCCAATAGAGGCAGCAGCTAACGGTTCCATTTCAAAGGAGCTGAAAATTTCATCTTTTGGTATATGTAGTTCCTTTTGCAATATTTCTTCAACTTGTTGTTGTGATAAACGTGTTACATTTTCTTGAAGGTTGGATAACTCGTAAATAAAAACTGGAGGTAGTAAATCAGATCGAGTTGATAAAACTTGTCCGAATTTAATAAATATACCACCGCATTCTTCCAGTGTATTTCGAAGGGAAGTGGCGAGCTTACGATCTACTTCTGGTGAGCGCTTTAAAGCTAAATATTTTCCCATTCCGTGTTTTATTGCAATAGAAGAGACGCGCATATATCTTTTTTGTCTACCAATCTTAGCGAAGAATTTTGAAATAGGATTTCTGCTTTCTATTAATACGTCATCCATTTCGCCACGCTTAATAGGATCAAATAATTCAAAAACTAGGTAACAAAGCATCGATACAATTAATGAGCTTCCTAGCCAAAAATATCTATCAACACCGACAATCGATTCATCTTGATAGCGTAAATATAAAAACCAATACATAGCTGACGTAAGTGAAACACCTAAAGTGGCCGCACTTGCTTGTTTGAAAAAATTTAATTTTGTACCAATTAGTCGACCACTAATAAAAGACATAATGACTGCTAGTAGAAAAAATTGAAAAAACATTGTATCATTCCTCTGAATTTTATTCGATTACTGTATTATACTGGAATACAATTATTCTAACAACAAGCCAAGGAAATATAATCCTTGACTGGCAAGATTTAATGAAGTATTCAATTATATTTTTTCATATGTGCAGTATCTTTTTGTATAAAACAATCTAAAAGGGAATAGCCAGCTATTAAACTAATTATCGTAACAAAAGTTGTATTGATAAGAATAATATTAGTTATATAAGGTAGGTATGCACCAACTGGTGAAAAGAGTAGAGCTGGAGAAAAGGAAATGAATAGTGTAGGCACAGTAATGGCGATAAATTTATCCGGTTGAAAGCGCCAGTTTTGTTTACTTGTTTCACGATTAATGGATTGAAGGAATCGTAATAAAATGCCGACTATAAGAGGGAAGAGTGTAAAGTAGAATAATCTTGGATAAACGTTAAAGTTTACTTGTGCGTCTGTATCTAAATAAAATTGAATTTTCACTCCGACAAATAATAATAAGACGATAAATAATGTAAAGCAGAGGTATAGCATCACTTTTTGCATTATATTCCACCATCCTTTACTCAAAATATATTCAAAAAAAGAAGAGATATACAATAACTACTGCTGTATATCTCTTCTTTTACGGTTATTTAATAGTGGCGTTTGCTTTTTCTTGCTTCGTGAAATAATCTATAATGCCCATCGCACTAATTTCTATATCTAGATGTAAAATGTTATAAACGGAATGATCTGATGGAACGTTTAACTTTGTAAGGTGAGAAGAGACCTTATCCATTAATACAGTTTGCAAAGCTTTAGTAGCCTCATCGAAATCATTATATTTTTCAAAGACCTCTTTACCAGTATGAACGAAAATAGGTAACCAATGTTCTAGTTGCTTATATACTTCTGTAACATTGGATGATGCGCCGTAATGGCCGAAATAAATAGTATTTACATTCATACTTTGAATATGATTTTTAGAAGCAATCATCGCATCTGGTTGGAATTGTGAAGGGGACGTTGATGGTAGATATAGTTCTACACCAACGTCTGCAAGTTCTCTATAATAAATTCCAATTGTATCGCCAGTAAAAATGCCGTTTGTTAATGAATCGTGAATGCTAATATGGTGCTTTGCATGTCCCGGTGTATCATAAAATGTAAGGATGCGGTCTTCTGCAATTTGTAACGTATCACCATGTTGTACAATATGAACACGTTCTTCTTCAATTGGAAGAATTGGATCAAAAAGTTTATCGAAATCTTCTTTGTACACAGCTTTTGCACCTAAAATGAGTTTTGTTGGATCAATCATATGACGAGCACCGCGAGAATGCACATATAAAGTAGCATTTGGGCACTTTTCCATCATTAAACCAGCAGCACCGGCGTGATCTAAATGAACATGTGTAACGATAATGTTTTTAACTTCGTTTAAATCAATATGTAATTGTTGTAAGCCGTCTAAAATATACGGAAGAGAAGGGGCTGCACAAGTTTCAATTAAAGTAATATCATCACCTAATAAAACGTACGTACCAGTTCGTTCATTATGTTGTAAATCAAAATCATCAATCAGATATAGGTGAGAAGATAATTGTTCTACTTTTTTCATCTTTACCACTCCTTATATACGGTATGTAACTATTATACGCTAAAAATACAAAAAGGCAGAAAACGAAAGTTTCGTCTTCTGCCTTTTTGTAATGTTCTTATTGTCTTTGTTGTTTATTAATAGACATAACGAATAGTCCAACAATGCCGCCAACTAATGGAAGCATAATCTCTCCCGCTAAATTAAAGTAGGAGCTTAAGAATAAACCATTTACATCGATTACCCAGCCAATCACATACAATAACATCATATATAGTACGAAATAAAACTCGCGATTTGAAATCGTTTCATGTTGTGCAGTTTTCATATTGAACACCATCCTTTTCTATAATAATAGAATATAAACTGTCACATTTTGTTCACAATTTAATTGTAAAACTTTCCATCATAAAAGTCTAGTAATTTGTGTCGAATTTTCGAACAAAAATAAAGCGTTTACAATCGTGGGAAGAAAATACGTAATAAGAGCTGTATATTCACGAATGTAGTATAGTATAAACATAGAATGATAGTGAAGAGAGGGGCAAGGATAATGACAGTTTATGATTTTTCAGCTAAAACGATAACAGGGGAAGAAAAATCGTTAAAAGATTACGAAGGAAAAGCGCTTCTTATTGTAAATGTAGCTAGTAAATGCGGGTTTACACCACAGTATAAAGGATTACAAGAAGTATATGATAAATATAAAGAACAAGGGCTAGAAATACTCGGTTTCCCTTGTAACCAATTCGGAGGACAAGAACCAGGTACAGAAGCAGATATTACTAGTTTTTGTGAGTTAAACTATGGTGTGAATTTCCCGATGTTTGCAAAAATTGATGTGAAAGGTGATAAAGCTCATCCGCTGTATACATACATGACAGAACAAGCACCAGGTTTACTCGGTATGAAAGCAGTAAAATGGAACTTTACAAAATTTCTAATTGGAAAAGACGGAAAAGTAGTAGGGCGTTTTGCGCCGCAAACGAAGCCGGTTGATTTAGAGGTTGAGATTGAGAAGGTACTTGGGGAATAACTAGGAGTTTCACTTAATTAAAAAATGCCTCAAAGAACTACTTTGTTCTTTGAGGCGTTTTCTTTACATTCACATTACCAAGATTAAATGGCTGAATGGAAGTCATTTGATTTAGGCGGAGAAGTTGCTTTTTTCATAAGTACTTCCCATAAGTGTACGGATTTTTTCCATTCTGCTGCGGCTTGTCCTTTTTGATATATAGCACTCTCATAATTGAAAGTAAGTTGTTGCATATCCGTCGAGTTGTAAAGTGTATCAACATGGAGAGCATATTCTCGGAATGTTTGACTCTCGTCTCGTCGTATACCAATTCGTGCAAATTGTTTTAGGAGAGAATCGTAAGCTTTTGTATAAACAGCATCATCTTTTCGATATTTATAGAAAAGAATGATAAAAAATGTAATCCATTTCATTCTAGTAGCGAAGAGAGTGTAGCCGATGATACTAATTGGTATCGTAGAAAGGAATACGTACCACCAAGAAAATTTATTTTTAACATTTGTAATTTTTTTAGTAGGAGTTTCTTCAGTATCTTCTATTAAACTTTTAAGCTTTGCTTCATTGTTTCTTTCGTGCATTTGCGCGTTTTGAGAATTAGTTTCTTCGCTATTTTGTAGAGTAGGAGCAGGAGTATTATTTATAAAATTATAGGGATTCGTAAATCCTTTTGTCGGTTCGAATGGAATCCATCCGTATTCTGGGAAATATACTTCGACCCAAGAGTGTGCGTTATCGTTCGCGACTTTATAAACATCCTCACCTTCAGCACCCACCAGCGTATTGTCAAGAGTTCCTTCTGTATAACCTTTTACCCAGCGAGCTGGAATCCCGGCAGAACGAAGTAACACGATCATAGATGTCGAAAAATTATTACAGTAGCCACTTTTTGTATCGAAAAGAAATTGATCTACATAATCTTGGTTTTTGGCAGGGAATGAGACATTCGTTGTTTCATATACAAAAGAATGGTCGGTGAAATAGTTTTCAATAGCTAATACTTTATCGTATCGGGTGTCTTTATCCTTTGTTAGACTACTAGCTAAGTCTTTTACTCGCTGCGGTAATGCTTCTGGAAGTTGCGTGTACTTTGTTATGAAATAAGGATTTGTTTCCTGACCTTCATTCGTTTTTACAGCTTTTAAGTTTTCTATGGAAAACTCCGGGACCTCATACGTTACTTTATATGAATGTAAAGTAGTGGAAGAGTTTCCGTCCATCGTATAGATTTTTTCAGAAAATGGGTCAACGCTGTATGATATATCAGAAGAAGCCTCAACTGATATTAACCCTGCTGGATAGGTAAGGTGAGGATAACTTTTTTGCATGGTGATTGTTGCCTTAGTTGTCTCCGTTTTTGTATTTTGTTCGTACCAACTCAACACGTCATTTTTATTTTTAAAAGAAATCTTCTTTTGATTTTCAGAAACTTCCCATCCTTTTCCGGTATAAAAATCTTTCGTTTCTACTCTCCAATATTGTTTGTTTTGCGTTGCGGCTGTAAAAACAATTGTAGGATCTGCTTTAAAAGGACCACCTAATCGTGAGTCATCTAAACCATACCCAATTTTAGAAACTTCTTGCTGTTTACTTGCTTCGGATGTGTTGAATTTTAAAAAATCCATTGGGTTGGGCCATTGAGGACCAAATTTTGGAGCGAAGTATGCGATGGTTGCTGACAATACAATAAATATTGTAAGAGGTCTAAGTAATTTTGAGATTTCTCTAGCATAATTTTGTAAGTGTTCACTCTCTTTTATTCGTTCTATGCGAAGAAGACTAAGTATAAAAAAGCCGATGACAACAGTACGAATAATAGCGTAGTTTGCATTGTATACATGTAAGTTATGAAAAACGGTGATATAAATAATAGTCAATATAAGAAATAACAACCCACGTTTTTTATGAATCATCCAAAAAGAGATGAAAGCACTCAAAAACCAAAATGATAAAAAAAATAAAAGTGTTGGAAAAACTGGAGAAATATCTAGCAAATTCCCTTGAAATAACAGAGAGGAATTTTGAGAAATATCATTAAAAAATTTTGTTAACCAAGATGGATTTATAAAAGCATTTTTATAGTATAAGAAATGAATGGTGAATAAAATCGTGAAGACTTTTATTGGAATCTGCCACTTTGTTTGAAAAAAAGAGAGAGTGAAGCAAATCCCTATAAATATTACAAAAATATCTAATCTACCTACGTTTGTAATACCGATGAGGGGCCTTAGCCATTCTAGTAAAAGTAGAAATGCGCATGCATGCATGAAAAATCTAGTCATATCCCATTGTTTTTTTGTCTGTAATGTTATCATTTGCTCACCTCAAAAAACACGTTTGTATACTGGTTTCCATAAACCACATTTACAAATATTTTTCGTTTTTGTAGAGTTTCTAGAATACTAAGTTCTCGATGCGATAGTTGATTTGCTTTTTCTTTTACGACAAACACCATTAATTTTCTATTTTTTATAGCAGCATAGTCAGCTGCCTTTTGAATATCGGGAGAAAGATCACTTGTCACGAGTATAATCGTTACGGGCTCATAAACTTTTCTTAATTCCATTTCTACACTTCGGGAGAGCGGGAATACACTGTCCGCTTGTACTTTCGCTAAATGACAAAAGATTTGATGTAACTGACTATCTCCATTGTCTAAAGGGAAAAAGGTTCGTTCTTTTCCGACAGATACGAATGACGCCGGTGAATTTTGCTTCAAAACAGATCTGACAATAGAGGCAGTAAATGTGACGACTGATTCGAATAGAGGGGATGGGGTTCTGTCCATGAATATCATAATATTATGGCTGCGCTGTTGTTCAAACTCTTTTGTCATAATGTTGTTTGTTCGTGCAGTTGCTTTCCAATCAATCCATGAAAAGCGGTCACCAGGTTTATAGTCTCTCACACCGACAGAAATGGTAGAGTCTTTTACTAAATTTATATTTGCTGAAAGTGCTCCTTGTTCGAAATGATTTTCCATTTGTCGATATGTTATATCTACATACTGAGGGTAGACTAAAAATGTATCTGGAACTGAAAAAATTACTTCTTTCTCCATCATACCGAATAAATCGCCAGTTTTGACACGTACGCTTGAAAAAGTATGCTCTCCTCTAGGGATTGTGTCGATTGCATATTGAAACGAAATATTTCGCTTCAATCCTGGAAAAAGTATTACTTTATTCATCTTCGTTTGTTTACACTTTGTAAATTGTGATGGTAATTCATCTTCTATAATTAAGTAAAGTAATGGAAAAGGAAATCTTCTTTTTATTGTAATGGTGCTTAAAAAAGGTTCTCCTGCTGCATATTCGTCTTGATTTGTTATTCGTATTACTTCAGCGTTCCGCAAAGCATAGAAGGGGAGTAATAGTGAATAAAGGCCAATAGGAATTGTACTGTAAAACAAAAACCAACTTACAAATCCTCCTTGAAGCATAGCGTATAAAAATGTTAAGACTAGGCATAACGGAATGAATGATAACTTAGTAAAATGATAGAGTACTCGTAGAATCCTTTTCATCAAAGGTTCATCTTCCTTTGGGTAGGCACGGTAGTTCGTGCAACGATTTTTGCGATAACTTGTTCTCCTGTTATTCCTTCAAATTTTGCTTCCATTTTTAAAATGAGTCTGTGAGCCAACACGTAAGGAGCTAAAAATTTAACATCGTCTGGAATAACATAATTTCTGCCATGAATAAATGCATAAGCTTGTGAAGCTTTCATTAAAGCAATCGAGCCACGCGGACTTGCACCTAGTTGTATAGAACTATAAGACCGAGTTTGACTAACAAGCTTTACAATGTAATGCTTAATCGCTTTGTCCACGCTTATTTCCCGTACGCTTTGCTGTAAATAAAGTAATTCTTCTATTGTAGTAATAGCTTGTAAATGGGAGAGGGGGGGTGTTTTTTCCATCCGGTTTAAAATTTCAAATTCTTCTTCTTGTGTAGGATATCCCATTTTTAGTTTCAACAAGAAACGATCGAGCTGTGCTTCTGGTAAAGGATATGTTCCCTCATATTCAACAGGATTTTGTGTAGCCATTACAAAGAATGGCTTGGGTAACGGTCTTGTCATACCATCAATTGTAATATTGCCTTCTTCCATACTTTCAAGTAAGGCGGATTGTGTTTTGGGAGATGTACGATTAATTTCATCAGCAAGTATAAAATTCCCCATGATTGGTCCAGGCTTGAACTCAAATTGGAGCTCTTTCGGATTGTAAATAGAAACACCTGTTACATCTGATGGAAGTAAATCAGGTGTAAATTGAATACGTTTGTAATCAGCATCAATAGATTTAGAAAGAGCACGTACTAACATCGTTTTCCCAACGCCAGGAACATCTTCTAATAGTACATGACCTTCAGCTAAGAGAGCTGTTAAAGCTAATAGTGTTTCTTTTCGCTTTCCGACCATTAACTTTTCAATATTGTTAATTATTTTTTCTATAATGGGATGTAATGAATCAAGCTGGTGCATCGTAATCCTCCTAATGTGTTATTATCGTTTTCTAATCTATTTAGTGAAAAATAGAATGTATTCTTCTACTTGCGAGTAGTAAAGCTCTTACCTTAAATTCTGAGAATATTCAGATTATTTATTGTGA
Source organism: Bacillus cereus group sp. BfR-BA-01408 (assembly GCF_022663305.1). Taxonomy (NCBI): domain Bacteria; kingdom Bacillati; phylum Bacillota; class Bacilli; order Caryophanales; family Bacillaceae; genus Bacillus; species Bacillus cereus group sp. BfR-BA-01408. The sequence continues at coordinate 245,304 of NZ_JAKUFF010000001.1, forward strand.
GTACATCTAGTATAATTGTTTCCGTAACTAAGGGCAATATGGTAAATAATGATTTGTAGTTTTATGTAAAATATGTCTGGATATAAAATAGTTTTTTAAAGAAAAAAACTATTTTATACAATTTCTCATCTTTTCCTTATGTCATTTTTGAAATAATATCAAAACTCTTTTTAATAGATTTATAAAGCAAAACGCAGGAATTTCTCCTACGTTTTTTCTTTTTTTAAATAGTCGATACCTCAAAATACCATTCTCCTAATAATCACGATTAACCATAAAACTTCACAACGGAAAAAAGATTTTCTCACAAACTTATTTTCTACTAAATTTTTGACAATCTCTTGAACTGTGCGAAATGTCACACCTGTATTTTACAACCTCTTTTATAGTAAGGGTATGTAAGAGAGACGTATTAAAGGAGTGAACAGTATGAAGAAGAAACCTTCAGCACTAATGAGATGTTTAAAATATTTTTCACCAATAGATCGTTATAACGATAATCATACACAAGAAACATATGAAGATCGCGAATGGGAAAATGTGTACAGAAAGCGTTGGCAACATGATAAAGTAATTCGTTCTACACATGGCGTGAACTGTACTGGTTCATGTAGTCGGAACATTTATGTGAAAGATGGAATTGTAACTTGGGAAGGGCAGGAGCTTAACTATCCGACTACAGGTCCTGATATGCCTAATTTTGAACCGCGAGGATGTCCACGTGGAGCAAGTTTTTCTTGGTATATTTATAGTCCACTTCGTGTGAAATATCCGTATGTACGTGGTGTTTTTTGGAATATGTGGCAAGAAGAATTACAAAATAACGAGTCACCACTAGAAGCTTGAAAAAGCATTGTGGAAAACCCTGAAAAGGCACGTACGTATAAGCAGGCGCGTGGTAAAGGGGGATTCATTCGTGCGAATTGGGATGAAGTATTACAACTCGTTTCAGCATCATTACTGTACACAGTAATGAAATACGGTCCAGACCGAAATGTCGGTTTCTCACCAATTCCAGCTATGTCGATGTTAAGTCATGCTGCAGGTAGTCGCTTTATGCAACTTATGGGTGGACCGATGCTTAGCTTCTATGATTGGTACGCAGATTTGCCACCAGCTTCTCCACAAATTTGGGGCGATCAAACAGATGTACCAGAAAGTAGTGACTGGTATAACTCTGGTTACATTATGACATGGGGCTTAAATGTACCAATGACAAGAACATCAGATGCAAACTTTTTAGCAGAGGTTCGATATAAAGGAACGAAAGTTGTTTCTGTCAGTCCTGACTTCGCTGAATCTACAAAGTTTGCGGATGATTGGATTAGTGTGAAACAAGGTACAGACGATGCACTTGCGATGGCAATGGGGCACGTAATCTTACAAGAATTTTACGTAGATAATCAAGTGGAATACTTCACAAAGTATGCGAAGCAATATACTGATTTTCCTTTCTTCGTCACATTGAAACAAAAAGGAGGTCAATTCGTTGCTGATCGTTTCTTAAATGCTTCTGATATTGGACGCGAAACGAAGTTAGGAGAATGGAAACCTGTACTTTGGAACGAGAATACGAATGATTTTACAACACCTCATGGCACAATGGGGTCATGTTGGGATAACGAAAAGAAGTGGAACTTACGTTTAGAAGATGAAGAAACAGGTGAAAAGATTGATCCACGTCTTTCTTTACTTGGAATGGAAGATGCAGTTGGTACGGTACAAATTCCATACTTCTCTGATGATGGAAACAAAGTATTAGAACGTACCATTCCAGTGAAAAAAATTACGACAGAAGAAGGCGAAGTGTTCGTTACAACTGTATACGACTTAACGTTAGCAAATTACGGTGTGAACCGAGGACTCGGCGGACAAGAACCGAAAGACTTCAATGATGAGATGCCGTTTACACCTGCATGGCAAGAGAAAATGACAGGGGTAAAACGTGAGCTTATTATTCAAATCGCTCGTGAGTTCGCGCAAAATGCTGTTGATATGAACGGTCGCTCAATGAGTATTGTCGGAGCTGGTATTAACCATTGGTTTAACAATGAAAGTTTTAATTCATATTTTGATATTTGACCCAGAATGAGGCCGTATAGTAAAGTGGTTATTACGTTTAGTGGAATACAAAGTGCTATTCAAGCTACTCAAAAGGCATTGCAGTGACGACTATGTCATATAGAAAGCATTTTTCAACGTACTGTATTTAATTTATAAATAATGTGTCAGGAGTGAAGTTAAGTATTCAAATAAGAGCGCAAGTAAATAGCGCCCTTATTTGAAATGATTTGTATCTATTTGATTCATTTATTTAAAAAATGTTCAATAACAATTGAAGTTGTACCTAACGCTGGAGCATTTTTTCCTAAAGAAGAAGGCAACAACTCATAGGTGCCTTCTATTTGAGAATAAACTCTAGAAGAGACTGCATTTTTGATTGCGTTTAAAACAATAGGGTTAGATTCTATTATGTGATTTCTTAGAATAACGGCTTCGGCATCAAAAGTATTTAAAATATTTGTCAGACCAATACCTATGTAGAAACCAAAATTTTGCAAAGCATTTAAGACTTCTACGTCATTTTTATGTGCAAGCTCAATAATTTCGTGGCATGAAATTGCCTTTCCATCTTTAAAAAATGAATTTAATAATGCTTTTTCTGAAGCATATAGTTCCCAGCATCCGCGATTTCCACAGCTACATTTTGGACCGTTAAAATCTATGGCCATATGTCCCATTTCTCCTGAGAATCCATTAATCCCTTTATATAATTCATTATTAATAATAATTCCGATACCTATTCCAACATTAATACTTACATAAATGATATTGGAAAAGTTCTTAGTATTCCCAAACACTTTTTCTCCATAAGCGCCAGCATTTGCTTCATTTTCAATGAAAACGGGCACATTGAATTCTGTTTCAATTACAGCTTTTAAATCTTTTATTTCCCATTTAGAGTTAGGCATAAAAATGATTTTTTGTTGTTTGTCTACAAGGCCTGGTACACATATACCTATTCCTATTAGCCCGTAAGGAGATTCAGGCATATGGCTTACAAAATATTTGATGATTGTAAATAGAATTTCTTTTACTTCATCTGAAGAGGGAATAGGTAGATTATAGGATTTTTCAAGAACTATGTTGCCTTCTAAATCTGTTAAAATCCCATTGATATAATCAACACCTACATCTATTCCTATAGAATATCCTGCGTTTTTGTTAAATACAAGCATCACAGGTCTTCTTCCACCCCTAGATTGTCCTTCTCCTATTTCAAAAATAAACTTATTTTCAAGTAGTGTATTTACTTGGGAAGAAATAGTGGATTTATTGAGGCCTGTTATTTCAGATAGTTTTGCTCTAGAAATGGGTGAATTTTTTAAGATTTCATTCAATATTAGCTTTTGGTTTATTTTTTTAACTAAAGTTTGGTCTGCAATATGTATGATAATCTCTCCTTTTGTTTATTCAGTAAACTAAGATTGTCTTTTTTATTAAATTGGAAACTCTGAATATGTTATATATCATTGTATATTATAACTAATCATTCTAAAAAAATCATTGAAATAACTAATCGTTTTATATATTATATAAGAAAGTTAGTTTATTGGCGCAACAAACTAAGATTAACTTGAAATGTAATTTAATAATTTATTTTAGCTAAATTAAAGGGGGACGCAACAAATGGCTCAATCTAGTACAAATAAAGTTAGTTATTTTGAAAGCGTAAACAAAGTTTTATACGAAGGTAAAGGTTCTAAAAACCCTTTAGCTTTTAAATACTATAATCCGGAAGAAATAGTTGGCGATAAAACAATGAAGGAGCAACTTCGTTTCTCTATTGCTTATTGGCACACATTTACAGCGGATGGTACAGATCCATTTGGTGCTGCTACAATGCAAAGAGCATGGGATAAATACGATGGAATGGATTTAGCGAAAGCTAGAGTGGAAGCAGCCTTTCAACTCTTTGAAAAATTAAATGTTCCTTTCTTTGCATTTCATGATCGAGACATTGCACCTGAAGGGAGCACGTTGAGAGAAACAAATAAAAATTTAGATGTAATCGTAACTATGATTAAAGATTATATGAAAACAAGCAATGTAAAATTGTTATGGAATACGGCTAATATGTTTACAAATCCTCGTTTCGTCCATGGTGCAGCTACCTCTTGTAACGCAGATGTATTTGCTTATGCAGCTGCACAAGTGAAAAAGGGACTTGAAACTGCCAAAGAGCTAGGTGCGGAAAATTATGTATTCTGGGGCGGTCGTGAAGGCTATGACACATTACTAAATACAAATCTGAAATTAGAGTTGGATAACCTAGCTAGATTTATGCAAATGTCCGTAGATTATGCAAAAGAAATTGGATATACAGGGCAATTCTTAATTGAACCTAAACCCAAAGAACCAACAACACATCAATATGATACAGATGCTGCTACGACTATTTCATTCTTGAGACAATATGGGCTAGAAAATCATTTTAAATTAAACCTTGAAGCTAATCATGCAACTTTAGCTGGCCATACTTTTGAACATGAATTACGAGTAGCGAGGGTGCAAGGCTTTTTAGGATCAGTCGATGCAAACCAAGGTAACCCTCTTTTAGGATGGGATACAGATGAATTTCCAACGAATCTATATTCTACAACTTTAGCAATGTATGAAATTCTTCAAAATGGCGGACTAGGTAGTGGTGGATTAAACTTTGATGCAAAAGTACGTAGAGCATCCTTTGAAGAAGAAGATTTAGTATATGCTCATATCGCTGGAATGGATGCATTTGCTAGAGGGCTAAAAGTAGCTCATAAATTATTAGAAGATCGTGTATTTGAAAACATTATTGACGAACGTTACCACAGTTTTAGAGACGGTATTGGTCTTGAAATTGTTGAAGGAAGAGCAAATTTCCATACATTAGAGCAGTATGCATTACAAAACTCAATTATTAAGAACCAATCAGGAAAACAAGAACGATTAAAGGCAATCTTAAATCAATATATCTTAGAAGTTTAATTTGCGAAAGAGGGTAAAAAAGTTGGTATCAATCTATGCCCTCTTTTGTACAGGTGGAGGTATGAACATGAAATATGTGATTGGGATTGATCTAGGAACGAGTGCTGTGAAAACACTTTTAGTTAATTCAAAAGGTGTGCTCTGTGCAGAGGTTTCTAAAAGCTATCCACTTATTCATGAAAAGACAGGGTATAGTGAGCAAAATCCAGAGGAGTGGGTTCAGCAGACGACTAGCGCATTACAGGAATTAGTATTCGAATCTCAAATTAGACCAGAAGACATAGAGGGAATTAGTTATTCTGGACAAATGCATGGTCTTGTACTGTTAGATAAAAATAATAACCTTTTACGTAATGCTATTCTGTGGAATGATACGAGAACGACTGAACAATGCGAGCAAATATATGAAATGATCGATGAAAAAAGTCTTTTAGAGATAACTAAAAATCAAGCGTTGGAAGGTTTTACTCTACCTAAGTTATTGTGGGTTAAACAGCACGAACCAGAAATATTTAAAAAAGTAGCTGTATTTATGTTGCCTAAAGACTATTTGCGCTTTAGAATGACTGGTTTCATTCACAGTGAATATTCAGATGCTGCTGGAACTTTGTTGTTAAATATAAGCGAGAAAACATGGAGTAAAGAGCTTTGTGAAATAGTTGGCATTGATATAAACATTTGTCCACCTTTAGTAGAATCAAATGAGTGTGTAGGGACAGTGAATGACGAATTCGCTCAAAAGACTGGTCTATCCTCATTAACTAAAGTGTTTGCAGGTGGAGCTGATAATGCTTGTGGAGCGATTGGATCAGGGATCTTATCATCAGGAAAAACGTTATGCAGTATTGGAACATCTGGTGTCGTACTTTCTTATGAAGAGCGAAATAATAGAGAATTTAATGGGAAAGTTCATTATTTTAATCATGGAAAGGAAAATGCTTTTTATACGATGGGCGTAACATTATCGGCTGGCCATAGTTTAAATTGGTTTAGGGATAATTTTGCTGAAAATGAAACATTTGAAGAGTTACTGAATGATATCACAAATGTTCCAATTGGATCAAACGGACTTTTGTTTACTCCCTACTTGGTAGGGGAACGCACACCGCATGCGGATGCTAATATTCGTGGAAGCTTTATTGGTCTTGATTCTTCACATAAAAAGAGGGATTTTGTACGGGCGATCATCGAGGGAATTACCTTTTCATTAAATGAATCAATTGAAATTTTTCGGGAAAGTGGTAAGAATATTGATGCTATTGTATCAATTGGTGGCGGAGCAAAAAATGATACATGGCTTCAGATTCAAGCAGATATTTTTAATGCGAAAATTATAAAATTATCTACTGAGCAAGGACCAGCATTAGGGGCAGCCATACTAGCTGCTTATGGGGCTGGCTGGTATAAGTCTTTAGATGAATGTGCAAATTTGTTTATCTCTTCTTCAAAAACATATAGTCCTATTTCAGAAAATGTTAGATTATACGCCCGACTGTATTGCTTATATAAAGATATATATGGCCAAACAAAAAAGCTAAATAAAGGATTAAATGAATTTAGAAAAAATTAACTTGTTACAAATTTCAACTCACAGAACTTATGTTTATCCCGCTATAGGCAGGCAGTAAGATCCCAACTCAAGATGTGGTGAAAGTAAAAGAGGTTAGATGGGGGATAAACTGCCCGTAAAGGCTCGATAGGTGAGGAATGGCTAAAATTTCATTTTATGAGGAGATTAAAATGAATGTAAAAGAGGAGATTTTTGGTGAGGTAGATGGTAGAGAAGTAAAATCATTTACCATGATGAATGATCAAGGAATGAAAATCACTTGTATTGATTTAGGATGTACGATTACTAGAATTGATGTACCAGATAAGAAAGGTAATTTAGAAAATATCGTTTTAGGCTTTGATTGTTTAGAAGAATATCTAAAATATTCACCATACTTTGGTGCGGTAATTGGTCGAGTTGCAGGGAGGATATATCCATCAAGTTTCAATCTGGATGATGTAACATACCACCTACCAAATAATGAAGGAGAAACTCATTTACACGGAGGGCCTAACGGTTTTCATCAAGTTATTTGGGAATCTTCTATTAGTCAAAGTCCTAATGAAATAAATATTACATTTACCTATATGAGCCCAGACGGTGAAGGAGGATATCCTGGAAATCTTAAAGTGAGTGTAGTTTATACCCTAACTAATAATAATGAATTAGTCATTACTTATTATGGAATTTCAGATAAGAACACCTTGTTGAATGTGACAAATCATACTTACTTTAATTTAAGTGGGAATCTAAAAAAAGATATCTTGCAGCATGAATTAACTATAAAAAGTGATCAATTCTTAGAACTTAATCGTTCATTACTTCCCACGAGTAAGTTAATTAACGTCGAAAATACACCTTTTGATTTTAGAAGTGGAAAAAGGATCATTTGTGGAGTGAAATCGGAACACCCACAAAATAAAATTGTTGGTAGAGGATATGATCACCCATTTTTATTAGGTGAGAATAAGCAGCAAATTTGTTTGATTGATCATTCTAATGGAAGAAAAATGATCATAAAAACGGATGAACCATGTGTTGTTTTATATACAGGAAATATGTTGGGAGATCACTTTCAAATTAGGGGTGTTCCTTGTCGAAAGTATCTTGGTCTATGCCTTGAAACACAACGTCCACCCAACTCCATTCATAATAGGGAATTTGCTTCTATTTTATTAGAAAAAGATAAAGAGTATCATTCTAAAACCTGTTTTAGTTTTACATTAGCGTAGGAATAGATTAATTAATAAGAGCAATTTTAAAGGTTTATAAGTATGATTTTTCCTACAGTAATATATAAATTTAAAGTAGAGGGGAGTATAAAGGCAGTTAGTAGAATTGCAGGTAAAAGGAAAAAAATTTTATTCTTAATTAAATGAGTTTTTTTGAAAGCGCTACAAAAATGTGTAGTACATGCTTGAGATAATCACCACATACATGGATTATTTCATAAAAAGATTATTGATGAATAGAATTCCTTGCAATCTATTAAATTAACCTGTCTTTAGTTAAATATGAAGCAAAAACGAAACTCACTGTATATTTTTTCTATTACATTAGTAGCTGCAATTGGAGGTTTATTGTTTGGTTATGATACAGCTGTAATATCTGGAGCGGAAGAATCATTGAAAGTTTACTTCATTGACAGCCTTGGATTAGGTTCCTTAGCACATGGAGTTACTGTATCAAGTGCATTAATAGGATGTATTATTGGAGGGGTAATATCCGGCTACTGTGCTTCAAAATTCGGTCGTAAAAGATCACTTATAATTGCAGCAATACTCTTTATCGTATCGGCGCTAGGTGCATCTTATCCTGAATTTTTATTTTTTACAAAGGGTGAACCAACAATCGTTTTGTTACTAGCTTTTAACCTTTATCGAATCATAGGTGGAATTGGCGTTGGATTGGCTTCAGCTATTTGTCCGATATATATAGGGGAAATTGCTCCAGCTGATATTCGTGGTAGGTTAGTGTCATTTAATCAATTTATGATTATTTTTGGTATGTTAGTGGTTTATTTTGTTAACTGGGGTATTGCGAATGGAGAAACACTAGAATGGATAAATGATGTGGGCTGGAGGTACATGTTTGCGTCAGGGGTAATTCCAGCTATAATATTCGCTATACTTTTGTTATTTGTACCTGAAACACCTCGATATCTAGCGATACAGCATCAGGACAAAAAGGCTCTGGCTATACTTACAAAGATTAATGGTCCTTTAGAAGCTAAAGCTATTTTAGATGATATTAAACAAACTATGGCTATAAATGTTTCCTCAGAAAAGTTATTCTCTTATGGAAAATTAGTTATTATTGTCGGAGTGTTACTTTCTGTATTTCAACAGTTTGTAGGCATAAATGTTGCCTTATATTATGCTCCCCGCATTTTTGAAAGTATGGGAGCAGCTAAAGATTCCTCTATGATGCAAACCATTATTATGGGATTAGTAAACGTTATATTTACAGTTATCGCTATTTTAACAGTTGATAGATGGGGAAGAAAACCATTATTAATAGTGGGTTCTATTGGTATGGCAATTGGAATGTTTGGTGTAGCAAGCATGGCTTTTGCTAATATCATTGGAATTGGTACTCTCATATTTATTATTGTCTATACAGCTTCATTTATGATGTCATGGGGGCCGATTTGTTGGGTATTAATTTCAGAAATTTTCCCTAATAAAATCCGTGGGCAAGCTGTAGCCATTGCAGTAGCTGCTCAATGGGCGGCTAACTATTTCATTTCATCTACATACCCAATGATGATGGAATATAGCGGGGGACTAACATATAGTTTTTATGGTTTAATGAGTGTACTTTCTGCCTTATTTGTCTGGAAGTTAGTTCCTGAAACGAAAGGTAAAACTCTTGAACAGATGGAGAATACGTGGAAAAAACAAACTGAATATATAAGTTAATATACAATACAAACTTTAATTATTTATTCCGCTTTAATGGGCTGTCCATAAAAGCCCGATTGGTGAGGGCTGATTAAAGTTTCACTTTATATTAGGTGACAACATGGGTGTTATAACTCTGGGGAAATTTTCAAAACTCCTGTAGAAAAGTACAGGAGTTTTTGTATAGATTGAAAAAAGCATAAATCTGGGGACATTATATATCCCCATAAACTTAAGAGAAGCTGTGGAACTATAAAAATACATTTTTCATTTCAACATATTGATAAAATACGTGTTATTTTTTCAAAGTAACCACTTTTTCAGTGGCATCCTATAAAGCTAATGTTTTTTGGAAAAACTACGAGTGTCTGAAGCTGATGGGATATGGAGGAATAATCGTGTGCGCGAGAATCAATACTACAAACAGAAGCAGAGCAATCTTCACATGCAATTTCACATTTTAAAAATTGCAAATCGTGGATTGTAATCTTTCCTTTATGAAAGTAAAAAAGAAGCTTACTAGAAGCTTCTTTTTTACTACTATTTTTCACATGCAACTCCATCGCCATCACGATCAAGATGTGAGGCATAACCTGGTTGTCCTTTATATAGGGGAGCTTTCCCAGCAGCTCTAACTGCAGCACAATTTTTGTAATATGCACTACTAGTATTTCCTGAAGCAGGTTGTGTTTGAGTTTGCTGTGCTTTTTTCTGTTCCTCTTGTTGTTTACGAGCTTGTTCATCAGCTTGGCG